>JBEKAU010000022.1:0-11555 GCA_050015755.1 Vulcanimicrobiaceae bacterium
CGTTGCCGGAGTCCAGCGCACTGGTCGCCTCGTCGAGGATCAGGATGCACGGGTTCTTGAGCAGGACGCGCGCGATGGCGAGGCGCTGGCGTTCTCCGCCGGAGAGCTTGTGACCGCGCTCGCCCACGATCGTCTGATACCCGTCGGGCAGCGAGGCGACGAAGTCGTGGATGTTCGCGGCGCGCGCCGCTGCGATGACTTGCTCCTCGGTCGCGTCGGGGCGCGCGTAGCGCAGATTAGCCCCGATCGTGTCATGGAAGAGATACGTCTCTTGGGTGACGATGCCGATGTTCTCGCGCAAGCTTGCGAGCGTCACGTCGCGCACGTCGTGGCCGTCGATCCGGATCGCACCGACCTGTGGATCGTAGAAACGCGGAACGAGCTGGGTGATCGTCGTCTTGCCGGCACCGGATGGGCCGACGAACGCGGCCATCTCGCCGGGGGCGACGCGGAACGTCACCCCGTCGAGCGCGACCCGTTCGGGGGTGTAGGAGAAGTGCACGTCGTCGAAGGTGACCTCGCCGCGCACGTCGTGCAGCGTGAGCGCATCGGGCTTCTCGTTCCCTTCGGGCGCCATGTCGAGGTATTCGAAGATGCGCTCGAACACGGCGAGCGCCGAGACGACTTGCACCTGCACGCCGGCCAGCGCCGAGGCCGGACCGTACAGACGGCCCAGGTAGGCGACGAAGGCGACGATCGTACCCACGGTCAGGTCGCCGCGGATCGCCAGCCATGCGCCGACCAGCCACACTACCGCCGGTCCGATGACGACCATGGCGGTGATCGCGCCGATGAACCAGCGTCCGACCATCGCGAGACTGATCTCGAGCTTCATCAGGTCGGTGCCGACGCGGAAGAAGCGGTCGCGCTCGAAGTGCTCGCGCACGAACGACTTGATCAGCGTGATCCCGGAGATCGAAAGCGTCTCCTGCGTGATCGACTCGATCTCGTCGCGCTTCTCGCGGGTGAGCTTGCGGACGTCGTACATGCGCCGGCCGACCGGCGAGAGCGGCAGGATCATCAGCGGGATCACCGCCAGCGAGATCAGCGCCAGCTTCCAGTTCAGGATGAAGATCGTCACGACCGTCGTCGCGATGATGAAGACGTTGGTGACGATCGTGACCAGCGTCCCGGTGACGACGTTGTCGATGTTGTCGACGTCGCTCGAGACCCGGTTCATGATCTCGCCGGTCTTGGTCCCGGTGAAGAACGAGAGCGGCATGCGGTGGAGGTGCGCGACCAGGCTGGTGCGGATGTCGCGCATGATCCCCTCGCCGAGGACCGAGTTCAGGTAGCCTTGGTAGACGCCGATCACGCCGGTGATCAGTGCCGTCCCGACCATTCCCCCGACCAGCTCCCAGACGACGCGCATGCTGTGCTGCGGAATCGCCGTATCGATCAGCCACTTGGTGAACAGCGGCGGCAAGAGTCCCAACAGCGCACCGACCGCGATGCACACCAGGACCAGGATCAACTGCGTCGAGTATGGGCGGAAGAGCGCCAGGATGCGCTTGCGCTCGACCCGCCGAGTGATCTTCGGGCGATTCGGGCTGAACATATTGGACCACATCAAGTGGACCGGAGGGCCTCCGAGCATGCGCCCCTATAACCCGCTTGCGGTCGAAACGGGTTCGTCTCGGACGGGGACCATCACCCGATGCGCACGCAGACCTTGCCGATCGTGGCATTGGGGCGCAGGATGTCCATCAGCGCTTGCGGTGCGTTCTCGATTCCCTCGACGATGGTCGAAGGGGCTTTGATCTCGCCCTTGGCGATCAGCGGCGCGACCTCGGCGATGAATTCGTCATAGCGCTTGAAATGGTCGATGACGATGAAGCCCTGCAGCTTCAAACGACGCTGGATCGCGATGCCGAGCGTGCGCGGGCCCTCCGGGGCGGTCGCGTTGTACTGCGAGACCGCGCCGCACAGGACGACCGTGCCGAAGTCACGCATCGCGATCATCGCCGCTTCGAGCTGCTCGCCGCCGACGTTGTCGAAATAGACATCGATCCCGTCGGGCACCAGCTCGCGCAGCTTCTTGGTCGGGCCGTCGTGATAGTCGAAGGCGAAATCGGCCCCCAACTCGTCGCGCACGTAGGCGGCTTTCTGCGGCGATGACGCCGAACCGACAACGGTCAGTCCCGCGCGCTTCGCAAGCTGCACCGCCATCGAGCCGACCGCACCGGCGGCGCCGGAGACGAACAGAACCTGTCCGGCTTTGACCTCGGCGATGATGCGCAAGCCGACCCACGCGGTGAAGCCGGGGACGCCGAACGCGCCGAGGTACGCGTCGGCCGGCACGCTGCTCACGTCGATCTTCTTCACGCGCGTGGCGGGAACCACCGCGTACTCACGCCAGCCGAGATCGTGCAGCACGGTCGACCCGACCGGGATGTCGCCGGCACGCGAGGCGATCACCTCACCGACGGCCGAACCCGAAAGCGGCTCGCCGATGCCGAACGGCGGCACGTACGAGCGGCCCGCGTTCATGCGGCCGCGCATGTACGGCTCGACCGACATCAGCGTCGTGCGCACCAGCACTTCGCCCTCGCCGGGCGGCCCGACGTTCGCGGTCGCAAGCGTGAAGGTCTGCGCGGTCGGCTCACCGGTCGGGCGCTCGGCCAACCGGATCTCGCGGCTTTGGATCGTATCGGTCCCGGTGCTCATGCGGCGAGGCTTACCGAGCCGCCGCGCGGGTGCCTGCCGCCGCAGGGACGGCCGATCGGGCACGCCAAGGCCGCCGCATGATCGTCGTGACCGTCTGCTATCCCATCGGCGTCGACTTCGACGCCGAGTACTACGCGAGCAAACACATGCCGCTCGTCCGCGAGGGTTTCGGCAAGCACGGGCTGCGCAAGGACGAGGTCCGCACGCTGAAGGCCACGCCGACCGGCGCGCCGCCGCGTTTTCAGGTCATGACGTCGCTCTATTTCGACGACATGGGCGCCCTCGGCGCCGCGTTCGCATCGCCCGAAGGGCGCACGGTCGCCAAGGACGTCAAGAACTTTTATCCCGGCGAGCCCGAGGTGATGATCGGCGAAATCACGCCCGCGTAACGCAGGCGCGCTGGTTATTTCGCTTTGCCGTTCCGCAAGCCGGCCAGCTCGCGGAACAGCTTCGTTTCCTTGTCGGTCAGGTTGGTGGGAAGCTGACCGATGAGGCGGACGTACTCGTCGCCGTAGCCGCCGTCTTTGAGTTTGGGCATCCCTTTGCCGGAGAGGCGCAGCATCTTGTTGTTCTGCGTCCCGGCGGGGATCGTCATGGTGACGTCGCCGTTCATCGTCGGCACCCGCACCTCGGCGCCCAGCGCGAGATCGTAGACGCTGACCGGTAGGTCGAGGTACAAGTCGTCGCCCTTGCGCTCGTAGCGCTCGTCGTCGGTCAGGTGGACGATCAGATAGAGGTCGCCGCGCGGACCGCCGGCGGCCCCGCTCGCGCCTTGTTTGGCCAGGCGAATGCGCTGGCCCTCACGCACGCCGCGCGGGATGGTGACGTCGAACTTCTTCGTTTCGCGGACGCGTCCGGTGCCGTGGCACTGCGGACAGATCCGGTTGCGATCGGTGCCGGTGCCGTGACAGCGCGGGCACGTATCCTCGACTTGCAGCGTGACGGTCTTCTTGCCGCCTTCGTACGCGTCGTGGAGTGAGAGTTCGATCGTCGACTCGAGATCTTCACCGGGCGCACCGCTGAAGTTCGTCGTCGGGCCGCCGGTCGGACGCCGGCCGATCCCCGAGAAGAACATGTCGAAGAAATCCGAGAAGCCGCTGGCCCCGGCGGCACCGCCGCCGAAGTTGAAGCTGCCGAAGTCTTCGCTCTGCGCGGTGCGATACGAGCGTTGCTGCTCGGCCTCACGCGCGGCTTGCTGCCAATCCGAACCCAGGACGTCGTACTTGCGGCGTTTCTCGGCATCGCCGAGCACCTCGTACGCCTCCTGGATATCCTTGAACTTCTCCTCGGCTTCTTTCGGATTATTCGGGTTGGCGTCGGGGTGCCACTTACGCGCGAGCTTCCGATACGCGGACTTGATGTCTTTTTCGGCCGCGTTTTTCGGAACGCCAAGGATCGCGTAGTAGTCCTTGTAGTTCACGAACTCTTGGCGACGACGACTTGCGCCGGGCGCAGTACCTCATCGCCGATGGTGTATCCCTTGCGGGCTTCCTCGAGCACGGTGTCGTCGGCCACGCCGGGCGGCGTCGGCTGCGTGGCGATCGCTTCGGCGAGCTTGGGATCGAAGGGAAGGCCTTTGACCACGACGAGTTTGACGTTCTCGGATTCGAGCGCTGCTTCGAACTGCCGCAGCGTCGCTTGGAGTCCGGTGCGCAGTGCGTCGGAATCGTCGAATGCCAGCGCGCGCTCGAGGTTGTCGAGCACGGGCAGCATCTTGGCGAGCACGCCGCGGCGGCCGGCCAGCGAAATCTCCGCCAGTTGCCGCTCGATGCGCTTCTTGTAGTTCTCGAAGTCCGCCATCGCGTAGAGGAACTTGTTGTAGTTCTCCTCCGCTTTGGCGCGCGCAGCCGCCAGCTCGGCGGCGAGGTCACCCTCGCCGCCGCCCGGTGCCGCGCCGTTCGGCGTTACCGTCTCGTCGACGGACGCCGTGGTCGCGCGCTCGTCGTGCACGGTCGACTACTTCGCTTCCTTGAACTCAGCGTCGATCACGTCGTCGCTCGGACCGGCGTTTGCACCGGCCGCAGCGCCTTCGGGCTCCGGCTGGCCGTCGGGGGCACCGTTGCCGCCCGTCGCGCCCGTCGCCTTGTAGAGCGTCTCCGCCAGCTTGTACGAGGCCGCCTGGAGCTTCTCGGTCGCCGCCTTCACCTCGGCAACGGTCCCGTTCTCGGAGATCCGCTTGAGGTCGGCCAGCGCCGTCTCCACGTCACCGCGCACGCCGGCTTCGGCCTTGTCGCCGACTTCCTTGAGCGACTTCTCGGTCGAGTAGAGCAGCGAGCTCGCGGTGTTGCGAACCTCGGCCTCTTCCTTCTTGGCCTTGTCCGCCGCGGCGTACGACTCGGCGTCGCGCACCATGCGGTCGACTTCGTCCTTGTTGAGGTTGGTCGACGCGGTGATCTGGATCTGCTGTTCCTTGCCGGTGCCCAGGTCCTTGGCCGAGACGTTCACGATGCCGTTGGCATCGATGTTGAACGTGACCTCGATCTGCGGCACGCCGCGCGGTGCAGCGGGGATCCCCTCGAGCCGGAAGCGCCCGAGTTCCTTGTTGTCGTTCGCCATCTCGCGCTCGCCCTGGAGGATGCGGATGTCGACCGACGTTTGACCGTCCTCGGCCGTCGTGAAGACTTGCGTCTTGCGCGTCGGGATGGTGGTGTTGCGTTCGATCAGCTTGGTGCTCACGCCGCCCAGCGTCTCCAGACCCAGCGAGAGCGGGGTCACGTCGAGCAGCACGACGTCGCGCACTTCACCGGCGAGCACGCCGGCCTGAATCGCTGCGCCGATCGCCACGACTTCGTCGGGGTTGACGGACTGGTTGAGCTCCTTGCCGGTCAGCTTCTTGACCAGCTCCTGGATGACGGGCATGCGGGTCGAACCGCCGACCATCACGACCTCGTCGATCTGCGTGACGTCGAGCTTGGCGTCGGCCAGCGCGCTCTTGAACGGCTGGATGCAGCGGTCGGTGAGATCCTGCGTGAGACGTTCGAACTCCGAACGCGTCAGCGTGATGTCCAGGTGCTTGGGACCGTTCTGGTCCGCGGTGATGAACGGCAGGTTGATCGTCGTCTGGACGGTGCCCGACAGCTCGATCTTCGCCTTCTCGGCCGCTTCGGTGAGGCGCTGCATCGCTTGGCGATCGCTGCTCAGGTCGATGCCCTGGTCCTTGCGGAACTCGGTCACCAGCCACTCGACGATGCGCGCGTCGTAATCGTCGCCGCCCAGGTGGGTGTCGCCGTTGGTCGACTTCACTTCGAAGACGCCGTCGCCGACTTCCAGAATCGAGACGTCGAAGGTGCCGCCGCCGAGATCCCACACGAGGATCGTCTCGTTGCCCTTCTTGTCGAGACCGTAGGCGAGCGCTGCCGCCGTCGGCTCGTTGATGATGCGCAGCACGTCGATGCCGGCGATCTTGCCGGCGTCCTTCGTCGCTTGACGCTGCGCGTCGTTGAAATATGCCGGGACCGTCACGACCGCTTGCGTGACGCGCTCGCCCAGATACGAAGAAGCGTCGTTGACGAGCTTCTGCAGGATCATGGCGCTGATCTCTTGCGGCGTGTAGTCCTTGCCGTCGATCTTGACCTTGAAGTCCGTGCCCATGTGCCGCTTGATCGAGGAGATCGTGCGGTCCGGGTTGGTGACGGCTTGGCGCTTGGCCAATTGCCCGACGAGCCGTTCACCGGTCTTGGTGAAGGCGACGACGGACGGGGTCGTGCGCGACCCTTCGGAGTTGGCGATGACGGTGGGGGTCTGCCCCTCCATCACGGCGACGACGGAATTGGTCGTCCCCAGGTCGATGCCGACCACTTTAGCCATGTTGTTGTTGTTCTCGCTTTCCGAGCCGCGTGGACCATCCGTCGCCAAGCTCGCTGACGCGAACTCGTCTCGGGCCTTGCCGCTTATCGCCGCTCAAGGGTTGTGAGCGCCGCCCCTGGGAGCGGACGTACCGATCATGATACGCCCAACCGGGGGCAGTGTTCCACTCCCTCTCTGTGACAGTTTTCCTGGCACATCGGTTGCAGTCAGGCCGGCCGGGAAAAGCAAGAGGGCGCCGGCTGAGCCGACGCCCTCGGGAGCCTTCACGGCAGCGCCGTTAGGGGCCCTGCTGCTGCTGCTGCTGCAGGTACTGGGCGACCGGCTGCTCGGCGAGTGTGACGTCGACGTTCTTCTTGACGCCCTGCGACCACACGCGCAGGCTGACCTTGGCCCCCGGCTTCATCGCGGAGACCGTCGAAGCCAGGTCCTCCGGCGTGTTGACCGGCTTGCCGTTGATCGTTTGGATCACGTCGCCGGGCTCGATCCCGGCGCTGTCGGCCGGCGAACCGCTGACGACTTCCCGGACCGCGACGCCACCCTGATCGGTGTATGCGCCGCCGAGCTGGGTGCGAACGTTGGCGTTGATCGACTCGTCCGCGACCCCCAGGAAGCCCTTGCCGGTCCCGGTGCCGTTGGCATCCAGGGTCTTGCCGGGATTCTTCTGGAGGGTGAGCGCGGTCTGCGTCACCGTGTCGGCCGGGATGGCGAAGCCGATACCCTGGGCCGAGCCGGGGTTGGCCGTCGACTGGTTGACGCCGATGACGCGGCCGTCGTAGTCGACGAGCGGGCCGCCCGAGTTGCCCGGGTTGATCGGCGCCGAGGTCTGGAGCAGCCCCTTGAAGAGGTGCAGCGTGCCGTCGTCGCCTTGGATCGGCTCGACGCGGTTGAAGCCCGAGACGACGCCGACGGTGACCGAGTCTTGCAGCTCGAGCGGTTCGCCGATGGCGATCGCCCACTGGCCGGCCGCGACGCGGGTGCTGTTGGCGAAGTCGACCGGCGGCGGCAACTTGGCGTAATTGTCGACCTTCACCAGCGCGAGATCGGCCGACGGGTTCGACGCGTAGAGGTGACCCTTGATCTTGTCGCCGTTCCGGAAGACGACCGTAATCGAGCTCGTCCCCTTGGGCACGACGTGCGCGTTGGTCAGGATCAACCCGTCCTTCGCGTAGACGAAGCCCGACCCCGACGCCCGTTCTTGGACCTGGCGCTCCCGGGTGGGGCCTTGCTGGCCGAACATCTGGGCGAACGGGTCGAGCGGCACGACCTGGGTGCCGTTGACGGTGACTTCGAGCGCGACGACCGACGGTTCGACGCGTCGCACGGCGTTGATGATGCGGTCCTGGTCGGTCGTGCCGGCCGCGGCTGGAAGCGGTGCGGCGTTGACCGACGGCGGCGTGTTCCCGGGGCCGGCGATGCCGGCGAAATGGGTGCTCGCGAAGAGCATCATCGAGAAGCTCCCGATGATCGCGCCGATCAGCCCAACGACAGCCGTCCCGAAGACGCTACGAGACTTCACGGTTCCTGACTCCTAACTCTTGATCGGATCTTGGGGGTAGACGGACGCCACTACTAACGATCCCAGCGGCCGGTAGCGTTTCAATCGCCCTTTTTCCCCGAATTCTCATTTTTGCCCGGTCGCTTCGTCCCCCACGATCCGTCCGTCGCGGACGCGGATGATCCGCTTGGCGTGGTGCGCGACCTCCTCGTCGTGGGTCACCATGATGATCGTGCGGCCGGTTCGATTCAAGTCCCCGAACAGCCCCATGATCTCCTCGCTCGTCTGCGAGTCCAGGTTGCCGGTCGGCTCGTCGGCGAGCAGCACGGCCGGGTCGTTGACGAGCGCCCGCGCGATCGCGACCCGTTGCTGCTGACCGCCGGAGAGTTCGCTGGGTGCGTGGTCCATCCGGTCGCCGAGGCCGACCGCGGTCAGTTGCGCCGCGGCACGCGCGCTGCGCTGACGATTCCCGAGCCCGGCGTAGAAGAGCGGCAATGCGACGTTGCGCAGTGCGCTCGTGCGCGCGAGCAGGTTGAAGCCCTGGAAGACGAAGCCGAGCTTGCGCAGCCGGATGTGCGCCAACTCATCGTCGCTCAGCCGCGAGACGTCGACGCCGTCGAGCAAATACGCGCCGGTGGTCGGCCGATCCAGGCAGCCGAGCAGGTTCATCAGCGTCGATTTCCCGGAGCCCGAAGGTCCCATGATCGCGACGTACTCGCCCGGTGCGATCGCGAACGAGACGCCGCGCAGCGCCGGCACGTCGACCGTGCCCAGCCGGTAGACCTTGGTGACGTCGCGGACGGCGATGACCGGCTGAACGTCATTCATAACGAAGCGCCTCGATGGGATCCAGGTTGGCGGCGCGCCAGGCCGGATAGGTGCCGAACGCGAGCGTCACGATGGTGGCGAATCCGATCGTGATGATCAGGCTGAGCAGCCACGGGATCGGCGTCACGACGCCGGAGATCTTCACGATCGCAACGTTGTCGACGAGGGCGCCGATCCCGATCCCGAGCAGCATCCCCGTCACGCAGCCGAGCGACGAGAGCGCGAACGCCTCGATGAAGAACTGCAAGAGGATTTGGAAACGCGTCGCGCCGATCGCCTTGCGCAGCCCGATCTCGCGCGTGCGTTCGGCGACGCTCACCAGCATGATGTTGAGCACCCCGATCCCGGCGACGAGCAGCGAGACGGCGCCGATCAGCGCGACGATGACGGTCACGCCGGTGAAGACGCCGTCGATGGCTTTCCCGAAGGTCTTGCGGTCGAACGTCTGATAGCGGACGCGGCCGCCCTTGAGCGTGTGCAGCCAGTCGAGGACCGCGCCTTCGGTGCTCGCGACCTGGCTTGCGTCCTCGAGCAGCACGTTGAAGATGGCGATCGCGTGCCCACGCGTGTACTCCTGCTCGTAGGTCGTGTACGGGATCGAGACCTGAGCGTCGGCGATCGAGGGGACGATCCCGCGCGTCGACTTGCCGAGAACGCCGACGATCACGTAGCGGTGCTCGCCTAAGCGCAACGAGGTACCGGTCGGATCGCCCGTGATACCCAGCTTGCTCGCGGCCTCGTCGGAGAGGACCGCGACGTGTCGCGCCGCGACGACGTCGTCGAGGTCGATCTTGCGACCGTAGCGCAGCGGCGTCGAGCTGGCGAAACGCGCGTCGGCGACGGGGCCGATCGACAGACGTGGGGTCACGTCGCCATATTGTGCGCGCTCGCGCCCGCCCCCGAGCGGAAGCGCATCGACGATGTTGGGAACTGCGAGGTGCAATCGCTGCAGGTCGCTCAGGCGAATGGCCGCGCGGGTGAAGTCGGCTTGCTGGACGTTGGCGATGACGATGAACGAGCGATCGCTCATCCCGCCGAGAATGCCCGTGACGGCGCCGGACATGCCGGCGCCGAGCACCTGAATCGCCACCACCGCGGTCACCCCGATGACCAGGCCCAGTGCGGTCAGTACGGTGCGTACGCGGTTGGCCGCGAGTACCGAGAACGCTTCCTGGATGTAGGCGTCGAGCTTCACGTCCGTAACGCCACGATCGGGTCGAGCCGTGCCGCGCGTACCGCCGGCCAACTGCCGAAGACGACACCGACGGTCGCCGAGAAGCCGACCGCGATCGAGATGATGAGCAGGTACGGAATCGGGGCCGGACCGACCAGTGCGGAGACCGACGAGTACATCGCCAGCGTCGCCAGGAACCCGAGCAGCGTGCCGATGCCGCCGCCCAAGAGCGAGAGCAGGACCGCTTCGAGTAAGAACTGCAGCGCGATGTCGCCGAACGTCGCGCCGATCGCCTTGCGCAGGCCGATCTCGCGCGTGCGCTCGGTCACCGACACCAACATGATATTCATGATCCCGATCCCGGCGACCAGCAGCGCGACGCCGCCGATCGCGGTCAGCGCGACCGCGATGATGTTGATGACCGAACCGAAGGCCGCGATCTGTGCGGTGCTGTCGGTGTAGGTGTACTCCGCGTGCGGACCGTGAAGCGTGTGGAACTCGCGCGTCATCGGGCCCGAGAGGTCGGAGACGGTGACCCCGGGGGCAAGATATACGACCAGACCGTCGGTCGGGCCGGGCGCGATCTCATGGAACACGGTATAGGGAAGCTCGAGGAACTGGTTGCCGCCGATCGAGTTGAACAGTCCGCCCTTGAGCGCGCCGTAGACACCGACCACCGTGCAGCGCGTCGGACCGACCGTGACCGCCTCGCCGTCGGCGGGAGCGCCGTGGAAGAACGCGTCGGCGAGCTGTTGGGACAATAGGCAGACGTGGGCACCGCTCAGAACGTCAGCGCGCGTGAGCCGGCGGCCTTCGGTCAGCTCGAGATGGTCCTTGTAGAATCCGCTGCCTTCGAGTACGAACGTCGTGACGGTGACGCCGTTGGCCCGCAGCGTCATGTTGCGCTGGTAGTTTGGTTCGATCTCCTCGATCATCGGGCCGAGCGCTTCGGTCAACGCGCGCACGTCACGGTACTGGATCGCGGCTGAGGTCGGGTCGTCCGCATTGGGGTCGGGCGCGACCTGGACTCCTTGATCGCCGAACGAGCTCAGGGTGGTGCCGATGCCGCCGGACGCGGCGTGGCTGATTCCCAGGACGGCGATGATCGACATCGTGCCGATGATCATCCCGAGCAAGGTGAGGATCGAGCGCGTGCGGTTGCGCCAGATCGCGGCGAACGCTTCGCCGAGGTAGGCGACGACGCGCGTCACGGTTTCGGCGATGGTACCGCGCTCGGCGCGGTCGTCGGGACGACCGCAAGGCCGGCGGTGATGGTCGCATCCGGGTCGGTGACGACTGCGTCGCCGGCGTGCAGCCCGGAAACGATGACGGTTGCGACGTCGTTGGCCGGCCCGACGTGGACGATGCGCTTCGCCGTCGTTCCGTTGAGGGCGACGAGGACGTACGGCGTGCCGCTCGAGTCGTGGCGCAGGGCCGCGTTGGGGACGGCGAGCGCGTGCGCGCGGTGGTCGGTGACGATGTCGACGTCGACGTTCATCCCGTCGCGCAGGTAGGGCGTCGTGCGGTCGAGCGCGATGGTCGTAACCACTTGCCGTGCGGTATTGGACGGATCGTCGCTCTTCT
>JBEKAU010000023.1:0-14698 GCA_050015755.1 Vulcanimicrobiaceae bacterium
GGAGGGCGTCGAATCCGACGACGAGCGACGAGGAAGACCGCACGTCGCGGACCGCGGCCACGATGCCGGCAGCGAACGACGTGTGCGCGAGCGAGTCGTGGCGGATGGTCAGCGTCTCGCCGGTTCCGCCGAAGATGACTTCTTGATGCGCCACCAGTCCCGGTAACCGCACACTGTGGATCGGCGGTTCCGGCGCGCCGGTCGCGGCGATCCGGCGTGCGGTCAGCTTCGCCGTCCCGCTGGGTGCATCGCGCTTGCGGTCGTGGTGCAGCTCGATGATCTCGCCGCGGCCGAAGACCCGCGCGGCCTGCTCGGCGAAGCGCATCATCAGGTTCGCGCCGAGCGAAAAGTTCGGCACCAGCATCGCGCCGACGTGCGTCGCCTGCGCGCGCTCCGAGAGGGTCAGAATCTCGGCGTCGGTCCAGCCGGTGGCGCCGACGACGACGGGGATCCCCGCGTCGACTGCGCCCAGCGCGACGCCGACGGTCGCCGGATGCACGGTGCAATCGACGACGACGTCGAGCCCGCTCGCAAAAAAGTCCGCCATCGTACCATCGCGAACCAGGACTGCGGACAGTTCCATGTCGTCCGCAGCCTTGACCGCCTCACACGCGACGCGCCCCAACCTCCCGAGCGCGCCGGCTACCCCGACGCGCAGCATGGCGTCGGGCTAGACCTTCTCCAACGGCGCGTATTTGAGCATGACCATTTTCTGGCCGACGTTGGGGAAGTTGATCGTGAGCAGACCGTCGCCGCCCGCACCGACGACCTCGGCCACGATGCCCTCGCCCCACTTGGGGTGACGGACCTTGTCGCCGGGGTTGAGATCCATGCCGACGCCGGCGCCGGCGTTCTCGTGGATCGAGACTTCACGCCAGCGGCCGCCACCGGGGCGTTGCCCGAGGCCAATGCCGCCGATCACTTCGATCGAAGGCATCTCCTCGATGAAGCGCGAGCGCGGATGCGAGAACGTGTTGCCGAACAGCGTGCGCCGCGCGGCGAACGAGAGGTAGAGGCGGTCCATCGCGCGCGTCACGCCGACGTAGGCGAGGCGGCGCTCTTCTTCCAGCTCGGTCATGTCGGTGAGCGCCCGCGTGTGCGGGAAGACGCCCTCTTCGAGGCCGCTGAGGAAGACGATCGGGAACTCGAGCCCCTTGGCCGCGTGCATCGTCATCAGCGTGACGAACGAGGCGTCGGCGTCGAGCGAGTCGATGTCGGAGATCAGCGCGATGTTGGCGAGGAAGTCGTCGAGCGTCGAGCCGGTCTCGGGATTCTGCTCGAACTCGCGGGCGACGCCGACCAGCTCTTGCAGGTTCTCGATACGGGCGCGGCCCTCGGCCGTCTCGTCGGCCTGCAGCTCGCGCAGGTAACCCGACTCTTCCATCACCGCGATCAGCAGCTCGGAGATCGAGAACGTCTGCGCGCGCTCGCGCAGGTCGGCGATCAGCTCGGCGAAGCGCTCGAGCTCGCGCTGCTTCTTGGGCACCGCGCGCTTGAGCAGGTTCGAATCGAACACCGCCTGGCCGACCGAGACATTGGACTGGTTCGCCGCTTCGAGCAGCGAGGCCAACGTCTGCTGACCGATCGAACGGCGCGGGACGTTGACGATGCGACGGAAGGCGACCGCGTCGGACGGATTGACGATGTAGCGGAGGTAGGACAGCATGTCCTTGACCTCCGTGCGCGCGTAGAAGCCGACGCCGCCGACGACCCGGTAGGGGATCCCGTCGGCGAGGAAGCCTTCTTCGAAGTAACGCGACTGCGCGTTGGTGCGGTAGAGGACCAGGAAGTCGCGGTACGCGGCGCCGCCGCGGACGTGCTCCTTGATCTTCTCCATCACGTAGCGCACTTCGGCGCGCTCGGATTCCGCCTGGAAGGCGGTGACTTTCTCGCCCTCGGCGCGCTTGGTGAACAGCTTCTTCGGGTGGCGGCCTTCGTTGTGCGCGACCAGCTCGTTCGCGGCTTCGAGAATCGTCTGCGTCGAGCGGTAGTTCTCTTCGAGCTTGAAGACGGTCGCGCCCGGGAAGTCTTCTTCGAAGCGCAGGATCATGCGGTAGTCGCTGCCGCGCCACGAATAGATCGACTGGTCGTCGTCGCCGACGACGGTGATATTGCCGTGTTCCTTGGCGAGCGTCGCGACCAGCCGGTACTGCGCGTAGTTGACGTCTTGGTATTCGTCGACCAGCACGTACTTGAACTTGGTCTGATACCGGGTGCGCGCTTCTTCGTCTTCGTCGAGCAGCGCGATCGCGCGGCCGATCAGGTCGTCGAAGTCCAGGCCGTTCGACTCGCTCAGACGGCGATCGTACTCACGGTAGACCTGGGCGTACTTCTCACCGACGAACGAGGGGTTCTTCTCCTCGTACTGGTCGGGCGTCCACAGGTTGTTCTTGGCCTTCGAGATCTCGGCGAGTGCCGCGCCCGGGGCGATCTGGCGCTCGTCGAAGTCGAGGTCGGCGATCACTTCGCGGACGATCGCGCGCTGATCGGCGTCGTCCATGATCGCGAAGTTCGGGGCGATCCCGATCTTGCGGCCGTCGCGGCGCAGCATCCGCACGCACATCGCGTGGAACGTCCCGACCCACAGGTCGCGGGCCGGCGCCCCGACCATGCGCTCGAGGCGGGCCTTCATCTCGCCCGCCGCCTTGTTGGTGAAGGTGACGGCGAGGATACGGTCCGGGAAGACCTTCTTCTCTTCGAGGAGGTAGGCGATCCGGTTCGTCAAGACGCGGGTCTTGCCAGAACCCGCCCCTGCGAAGATCAGCACGGGCCCGTCGGTATGCTCGACGGCCGCGCGCTGGACATCGTTGAGAAGTTCGGTCTGCGCGAGCATCACAAGAACATTCGACGCGTAGGCCTCTACGGCCTAGTCGGCTACGTTCGGTTGGCCATCGCGGCCCGAATGCAACCCTGGTGGCTTCGCCAGGGTTCTCCGTCTCCGCGCACGGAGACGGGCAGCGTGCCGAGCAGTGGGTGGGTGACGACCCTGACGTCCATCGTCGACGCCGTCGTTCCTTCCGACGCCGATCGGGACGCGGTCGTTGCGCGCGCGATCGCTTCGCTCGCGGCACTCCCGGCGCACAAACGCCGCCGCCTGGTGATCGTGCTGACCTTGCTGAGCACCCCAATCGGCGGCTTGCTCCTCGCGGGGCGAGCGTGCGGCCTAGCCGCCCTGGATCGCGCCGCCCGCGAAAGCGCGCTGTTGCGACTCGAGAAGCTGGCTCCGCTCCGGCCGGCCTTCGATGCGTTGACCCGGCTGGCGCTGTTCAGCGCCTACGGGACGGGTGGCGGCAGCGGCGATCCCCTCTGGCGCGACCTGGGCTATCCCGGTCCGCGCGACGACGTCCCGGCCGACCTGCCGGTTCTCCCGCTCACCGTGCTGCCGGCGCACGTCGAGGTCGACGCCGTGGTGGTCGGGTCGGGCGCCGGCGGTGGCGTCGCGGCGGCGGTCCTCGCCGAATTCGGCCTGCGGGTCGCGGTGCTGGAGGCCGGGCCGCCGCTGGAGGCGACCGCGGCGCGCCAGCGCGAGGCGGAGTCCTTCGGCGCGCTCTACCTCGAGGGCGGCCTGTGCGCCAGCGCTGACCTGGGCGTCTCGATCCTCGCCGGCGCGTGCGTCGGAGGCGGGACCAGCGTCAACTGGTCGACCTCGCTGCGGTTGCCGCCCGCGCTCGCCCAGCGATGGGGCCGCGCGCTCGACCGCCCGGACTTCGTGGCGGAACTGACGGCGGCGTACGACGCGGTCGAGACGCGCCTGGGCGTCCAGACCGCGCGTGGACACAACCGCAATAACGCCGTGCTCGCCGAGGGCTGCGCGGCACTGGGCTGGGACGTGCGACACCTGCCGCGCAACGCACCCTGCGAAGAGGAGCGCTGCGGGTACTGCGGCTTCGGCTGCGCGTACGGCAACAAACGTTCGACGGTCACGACCTACCTGCGCGACGCCGTGAACGCGGGCGCGACCGTCTCGGCAAACGTGCGCGTTACGCGCGTGTGCATCGCGAGCGATACGGTGCGCGGCGTCGAGGCGATCGATGCCGACGGCAACGCACTGGTGATCGATGCGCCGCTGGTGGTGCTCGCGGCCGGCGCGCTGCGCACGCCGGGGATCCTGGCGCACAGCGGGGTGCGCTCGCCGCATCTGGGCCGGCATCTGCACCTGCACCCCACCAGCGCCGTCGTGGCCGAGTTCGACGAACCGATCGAGGCCTGGCACGGCCCGATGCAGAGCGCGCTGTGCGAGCGCTTCGCCGATCTCGACGACGGATTCGGTGCCGTCCTCGAAGTCGCACCGGCGCATCCGGGAATTCAGGCCCTCGGCATTCCGTGGGCGGGCGCGGTGGAACACGCGGCCGAGCTGGCACCCGCGCGGTCGCGCGCAATCCTGATTGCGATCGCGCGCGATCGCGGAGAAGGACGTTTGGCCGGCGGCGCGCGTACCGACGTGCACTACCAGCTCGACCCCGACGACGGTGCGCACCTCGCGCGCGCGCTCGGCGGCGCCGCGCGCATTGGCCTCGCGGCCGGCGCACGCACCGTGCGAACGCTTTTCCGCGAACGCCTTGCGTTGGAACAGCCCGACGCGAACGCCGCCGCGCTCCACGCGCTCGAGGCCGAGATCGGGCGGCGCATCGCGAGCGGGACGCCACCGGCACTCTTCTCCGCCCATCAGATGGGCAGTGCACGCATGGCGGCGAGGACCGACGACGGCGTCCTCGACCCCGAGGGCACCGTCCACGGCATCGCCGGCCTGATCGTCGTCGACGCCTCGGCCTTTCCGACCGCGTCCGGCGTCAACCCGATGCTGACGATCATGGCGCTCGCCACCCGGGCGACGAACGCACTGTTGGCGCGGCGCTAGTCGATCGCCGCCAGCGCGTCGCGCGCAAACGCACGCACGTCCGCGAGGATCGCGGCCGACTCGGCTTCCGGCACGGCGCGCGCGAGGATCATGCCACCGATCATGCAGGCCAGCGCTCCGGCCGCCTGACGGCGTGCCACCGCCGCGCGGCGGCCGGGACAGAGGTCGATCAGCGCGTGAAGCCGCCGCCGCACCTCGACCGCCAGCGCCGCGCGCACCGATCGCGTCCCGCGCGTGAGTTCAGGGCCATTCGCCGCCAACTGACAGCCTCGTTCGGGATGCTCGCGATGCTCAGGGCTCAAGTACGCCTCGACACGACCGAGCACGTCCTGCGGCGCTGCATCACGAGCCATCCGCGCGAGTGAGGCTTCGCTGTCCTGCGCCGCGTGCGGCACCGTGGCGGCAACCAACTCGTCCTTCGAGCGAAAATGACCGTAGAAGCCGCCGTGCGTCAACCCCGCGCTGCGCATGATCTCAGCCAGGCCGACCTCGGCAACGCCGCGCTCGCGAAACGCCGCGGCCGCGGCGTCGAGAATGCGGGCGCGCGTCTCCGGCTTGTGCTCGGGCGACCACGGCATTAGGCTTGACACCTCATGATGAACGTCATATTGTCAGACGACGGCCAGGTTCCTGTCACGCTTCGGAGGAGACCCATGTTCGATCTCATCGGCGCACTCTGCCTGAGTGCGAGCGCGACCATCGTCTGCATCGTCATCGTCAGTGCCGCAGCCATCCGCCGGGAAGCCAAGATCGCTGCCTTTGCGGTCGCGGCGGCCTGGCTCGCAACGCTCGTCGCCCTGGGCGCATCCGGGCGCAGCGCGCCGAGCGCCCTCGGAGTCCTTACCGGCGTCCCGGGCATGTTCACCCTCGCCGTCACCGCCGGCGCGATCGCGTGGTTCACCTCGGCGCGCCTGCGCGCCGCGCTGCTGTCGGTGCCGCTTGCCGCGCTCGTCGGCGTCCACGCGCTGCGCGTCATCGGGGTGTTCTTTCTGCTGCTGTGGGCGGGCGGCCGACTGTCGGCACCGTTCGCACCGTTCGCCGGCATTGGCGACATCCTGGTCGGCCTCGAGGCAATCGTCATCGCGACCTTGCTCACGCGCGGGCGCACCGTGTCGCACCGCGTGATCAGGTGGTGGAACGCGTTCGGAACGCTCGACCTCGCCCTCGCCGTGACACTCGGCGTGCTCTCGACGCCCGGGCTGCCGATCCAGCGCTTCGGCTCCGCCGCGTCGTTCACGCTGACGACGTTGCCGTGGTTCCTCGTCCCGACGTTCCTGGTGCCGTTCTACCTACTCATGCACCTGACGATCGCAACGCGGCTCGCGCACGAGCCGGCACACCGTGCGGCGTTCGCCGGCTGATCCTAACGAACGGCGCGCAGCGCCGGCGAGGATCGCTTGGCCATCGTCATCGCGCTGGCGAGCCAACTCAAGGTCGACTCGGCGCCACGGTTGGGGTTGATCCCGCCGGCGTCGAGACCGTCGGCGCAGCCGCCTTCGCTGGCCAACACGAGACTGTGGACGTTCCCGCCCAGGAACCACTCGTGTGCGATCGCCGCGACGTCGCGCCAGCGACGTTCACCGCTGACGTCGCACGCGACGAAGGCCGCCTCGACGAGCGCACACGCCTCGAGCGGCTGCTGACCGAACTGCGCCTTCACGCCGCCGCGCGGATACCAGCCGTCGTTCCCGACCGGTTCGAAGCGATCGGCGACGATCACCGCTTCGGCATAGAAGCGCAACATCGCGAGCCCCGCCTCACGGTAGCGCGCGTTGCCGAGCGCCGACCCGGCGCGCAGCAGCGCCTCGGGGATGCGCCCGTTGTCGTAGGTCATGGTGTCCTCGCACCACGTCCAGCCGTCGGCACGATGCCGGTCGAAGTCGTCGGCGATGGTGGCGGCGAGTGCGTCGAGCTGCGCGCGCACGGCCGCTTCGTCCGCGGGCTGTGCACCGAGCGCGTGCGCGAGCCCGAGCACGGCGTAGGCGCGCGAACGCAGATGCACGAGTGTGGGCAGCGCCTCGAGCGCGTGGACGCGCAGCCGGTGCGCCAGCGTGCGCCACGTCGTGCGCGGCGCGTGACCCTCGGCGTAGCCCAGCCCCCACAGCGCGCGCCCGACCTGGTCGCCGGTGCCGGCGCGGTCCTGCCAGCGGCGGTCGTACCCCATGAAGCCGTGGAAGTTGCCGCCGGGGAGGCGCGCGTCGTGCAGAAACGCGAGGTAGACGCGCACCAGCTCCGCGACCGCCGTATCGTCCGGCGTGAAGTCCGCCGCGTCGCAGGCAACGATCAGCGCACGGGCGACGTCGTCGGTGCAGTAGCCGTAGGCGCGGTTGGGGACGTCGAGCGTCGCGTGCTGGAAGAGGCCGACGTCGTCCGTCATCGCCTGCAGGTGCTCGAGCTCGGGCCAGTGGTGCGCGGTCATCGGCGCGTGCTTCGCGTTACGCAGGGGTGGCCAGCGTCGCGCGGCGCGGCAGCAGCGCCTCGAAGTAGGCACCGTACGCCTGCGCGACGTTCGGCCAGGTCATCTGGCGGCCGAAACGGTACGCGCGGCGCTGCGTGCTCTCGCGCAGCGCCGGATCGTCGAGCAGCGCTTGCAGCGTCGTCGCGATCGCCGATGCGTCGCGGAACGGAACGAGAAAACCGCGGCCGTGTGCCAACAGCTCCTGCGCATAGAGGTAGGGCGTCGAGATGACGGCCTTGCCGCAGCCGACCGCGTAGGCGAGCGTGCCGCTGACGATCTGCGTCGGGTTGAGGTACGGCGTCAAATACAGATCGCTCGCGCCCAGATAGGTGAGCAGCTCGTCGAAGTCGAGGTACTTGTCGACGAGCACGACGTTGTTGGACAGACCCAGGTCGGCGATCTTCGCTTCCAGCTCGCGGCGGTACGACTCGCCTTCGTGACGACGCACGACCGGATGTGTCTGGCCCAGGACGAGGTAGAGCGCCTCGGGATGCGCGGCGACCACCGCCTGCATCGCTTCGATGGCGAACTCGAGGCCTTTGCCGCGATTGATGAGACCAAACGTCGAGATCGTCGTGCGGCCGGCATAGCCCAAGCGGCGCTTGTCGTCGCCCGTCTCGCGGAACGGCACATCGGGAACACCGTGCGGGATCACGTGCACCTTGGCCGGATCGACGCCGTAGCGGTGGATGAGCAGCTCGCGGCCGGTTTCGGAGAGGACGACGATCCCGGTCGAGGAGGCGCAGAGCGCACGGGCGACGCGCAAGTGCGCGGGCGCCGGGTCCGGAACGACGGTGTGCAACGAGGTGATGACGGGCTTGCGGACGCGGCTGATCACGTCGAGCACCCACTCGCCTTCCTCGCCACCGAAGAGACCGTACTCGTGCTGAATGTTGAGCGCATCGCACGGATGCGCGTTGACGACGTCGGCGATGCGCCAGGCCGAGCTCCGGTCGCGTTGCACCAGCCGCGCGATGACGTCGGCTGGGTAGATGCGGTCCTCACCGGCCGGTTCGTCGATCGCAATGACGTCGCTGCGGGTGCCGAAGGCTTGGTCGTAGCTCGTTACGACGTCCTTCATGAAGGTCGCGATCCCGCACTCCCGAGGCGGGAACGAACCGAGGAAGAGCATCCGAGGCGGAGTCGTCACGTGTGTGGATCCCCTTTTTGGCGGCCAAACGCCGTCCGACGTGGCCTGCCATGCGCGGCACGCCGGAGAAGCAAGATCAGCCTCCGGGAAACGCGCTCGCTCGGCCCTTCAGAGACGTACCCGTGGATTTCGGCCGACAAACCGCGGGCGAGCGGGCCCTCAGGTTCCGGCGGCGACCCGCGCGTTCGTTTCGACGAGGGAACCAGGCGCAATGGTTGCGCCGTGACCGATAACTGCGCCGCGCTCGACGCGGGCACCGGCACCGATGCGCGCGCGGCTGGCGACGATCGCCCAGTCGATCTGTGCGCCGGCTTCGACGATCACCTCGTCCCACAGCAGCGAGTCGGCGACGGTAGCGCCGGAGCCGACCTGGCAGCCGTCGCCGAGCACGGCGTACGGACCGACGACCGCGTCGGCGGCGATGCGGCAGTCTTTGCCGATGAAGACCGGCGGTCGCAGCGCGGCGCGCGGGACCGTGTCGCGACCGGGACCGTCGACCTCGGGAGTCAAGCCGAGCGGCATGGTTCCGTCGAAGACGTGACGATGGGCCGCCAAATATGCTTCCGGGCGGCCGAGGTCGATCCAGTAATCGTCGGTCGTGTAGGCGTAGAGCGGCCGGTCGGCTGCGATCAGCGCCGGGAAGGTCTCGCGCTCGATGGAGACCGGGCAGCCGGCGGGGATTCGATCGAGGACCTCGCGCTCCAGCAAATAGGTACCGGCGTTGACTTCGTCGGTCGGCGCTTCTTCTCGCTTGGGTTTCTCGACGAACGCCGAGATGCGCCCGGCGGCGTCGTGGACGACGCAGCCGAAGGCGCTGGGGTCGTCGACGCGGATCAGGTGCAGCGTCGCGACACCGCGCTTTTGCTGGTGGTAGGCCATCATCGCGCGCAGATCGAGCGAGGTCAGCACGTCGCCGTTGAGGACGAAGAACGGGCCGTCGATGTACTGCTCGACGTTCTTGAGCGCGCCGGCGGTGCCCAGCGGCGTCTCTTCGATGACATAGCGCAGGCGCAGCCCGAGCGCGCTGCCGTCACCGAAAAACGAGGTGATCGCTTCGGGCAGATAGCCGGCCGGTAAGATCACGTCTTCGATCCCGGCGTCCTTGAGACGCCGCAACGTGCGCTCGAGGAAGGGCATGTTCATGACCGGGACCATGGGCTTCGGTGTCTCGAGGGTCAGCGGCCGGAGCCGCGTGCCCTCCCCACCGACGAGGACGATTGCCTGCACGCGCGCTGTGTTCGTGCCACCCCCGTGGCACGTCCCTCCACTATCGTGACATCGTGCGTATCCGCCACGATTGGTTTGCCGTGCAGGCATACTACGATTCCGGCCACGACCGCGACGCGTGCCGCCGCCGATTTGGGTTCACGACTGCCGCGTGGTACAAGGCGATCCGGCGTGGGCAGCTCCGCGCGACGACGTCGCCAACGCGCTACGATTGGCGCGCGGTCCAGGCGTATTACGATGACGGCCATTCGGTGCGGGCGTGCATGGCGCACTTCGGGTTCACCCTCGCCTCCTGGTCGAAGGCCGTCAATCGCGGCCAGGTGGTCGCCCGCCCGCGCCGATGGACGGTCGAGGATATCCTTGCCCGGAGCCGCTGCCGGGGGTGCGTCAAAAGGCACTTGATCGAGGCTGGTATACTCTTGAACGTCTGCGAAGAATGCGGGCTGGAAAGCTGGAGGGGGAAGCCCCTGGCCATCCAACTCGACCATCGCAACGGCGACCGGGACGATCACCGCCTCGAGAATCTGCGGATGCTCTGCCCGAATTGCCACAGTCAGACCACCACCTTCGCCGGCCGAAACCTGCGGAGGAGGAACAAACCGACAAACGTCTTTCCCGGTTGATGCAACGGTAGCATGCCTGACTCTGACTCAGGTCATCGTGGTTCGAATCCATGACCGGGAGCATCGGCCCTATCGTCTAGAGGCCTAGGACGCTGCCCTCTCACGGCAGTAACACGGGTTCGAATCCCGTTGGGGCTAAGTGAAAAAGAACGACCGCGTCGCGAGGCGCGGTCTTTCTTTTGCGCCCCGACCCGGAGATCGGCGTAGCGCTCTGCGAAGGCGGGTAGGCAACCGGAAGGCCTTGGGAGCCAACTTCTGGAGAACCGCATGCGGCAACCCATCCTCGCGCGAGTGAACCCCTGAAGAGCCGACGGTCGTTGCCGGTCGGTTCAGCCTGGCCGGATTCGTTGCTGAACGGGAGCGACATGGGGCGCCGCATTCGCGAGCTCGATTGGAGCCGCACGCAGCTGGGGCCCTTGGAGTCGTGGCCGCAGAGCCTGCGGGCGCACGTCGGCATGATCGTCGACAATTCGTTCCCGATGTATATCTTCTGGGGCCCGGACAACGTCGCGATCTACAACGACGCGTACCGGGCGATCGCGGGCGACAAGCACCCCGATATGCTCGGCATGTTGACGGAAGACGTCTGGCGCGAGGTGTGGCACGTCATCGACCCGCTCGTCCGCCAGGTCAAACGCGGCGAAGCCGTCACGCTCGAAGATCTCTTGCTGCATCTCGAACGCTACGGCTTTTCCGAAGACGCCTACTTCACGTTCTCGTATTCGCCGCTGCGCAGTGAAGGTGGCACGATCGCCGGCGTGCTGGCGACGGTCGTCGAGACGACGGCGAGCGTTCTGGCGCAGCGACGCATCGAATTACTGCGCGATCTCGCCATGCGCACGAACACGCCGCAGGGCCAAGCGGAGTCGCTCCGCGCCTTGGGTGAGGTCCTTTCCGACAGCCCCGACATCCCGTTCTCGCTCGTCTATCTTGCCCCCGAGGGCGCGAGCCACGCGACGATCGCCCTCACCTGCGGCAACGTTCCGAGTCACCTCGCGGTCCCGCCGTCGTTCGACCTCGATGCACTGGCCGGAACCAGAGACGAGAACGAAACCATCATCGTGCCGATCGAGGGCGCGAACCAGCAACGTCCGACCGGCGTCCTCGTCGCCGGAGTGAACCCGCACCTCAAGCCCGACGAGACCTATCGCAGATTCATGGCGCTGCTCGCCGCGCAAATCGGCAACGCCGTCGCCGCAGCACGCGCGTACGACGCTGAACGCGTCCGCGCCGAATATCGGGCTCTTCACCGAGTCCAGTCAGCAGCTCTTCTGGATGGCGCAGCCCGACGGCTCCGTCGATTGGTATAACCAAGGTTGGTACGACTATACCGGTCAAACGGCCGAGGAAGCACGCGGCTGGGGTTCGACCGGCATCCTTCATCCACACGACGTCGACGAGGCCACCGCGCAGTGGCGTGCGAGCCTGGCCTCGGGAACGCCGCTGGAGATGACGGTTCGCTTACGCGGCCGCGACGGGCACTACCGCTGGTTTCGCACCCGGGCCGTGCCGGAATTGAACGAGCAGGGCCGGGCCGTGCGATGGTACGGCACGAACACGGACGTCGACGCCGAGCGCCGTGCGATCCGCCAGCTCGACGTCCTCGCCGGCTTGGGCGATCGCCTCGTGCAGGCGCTGGATCAGGAACACGCGCTGCTTGCGCTCGTCGAGGGTCTGGTCCCCGAACTCGCCGATTGGACGATGATCAACCTCGCCGATCCCTTCGGCGAGCTCGTCCTCTCCGCGGCACGGCACGCGGATCCCGAGAAATCGGCACTGCTGGAGTCGTTCGTCGGCAGATCGTATGAAATGCCCGGCGGCCGCAGCGGCGCGGTGCGCGTGTTCACCTCCGGGCGACCCGAAGTGATGGAATCGACCTCGCCGCAAGCCGTCCATGTGAACGTCATCCCGGCGTTCCGCGAGGTCATCACCCGCCTCGGTCTCACCTCGACGATCATCGTCCCGATCGTGAGCAACGGAAAGACGATCGGCTCCTTTCACGCCCTCTCGAGCGGCGAAGACAAGAAGTACGTCGAGGACGACATCCCCTTCTACATGGAGATCGGCCGCCGGATCGGCTTCGCCTTGCGGAACGCCGACGCATACGAACGCGAATTGCGCATCGCGCACGCCTTCCAAAACGCGGCCCTCCCGAGCATGATGCCGCAGGTGAGATCGTCATCGCCATCGGCGACGTGTCGGGATCGGGTCTGGGTGCCGCTGCGACCATGGCGGCGCTCCGGCAGAGCATCCGCGCGGCGGCAAACATCAACCCCGATCCGGATCTCATGCTCAAAGCGGCCGACGGCGTGTTCGCCGATGCCGGAAGGGCGCCGTTCGCGAGCGCATTCGTCGCGATCATCGACCCCATGACGTTCTCGATGCAATACGCGAACGCCGGCCATCCCGCGCCGATCTTGCGCGCTCCGGACGGGACGCTCACGATGCTGGCCAGCAATGATTTGCTGCTCGGCGTCCAGCTTGCCGATCGCCATGTCGTGCGGAGTATCGGGAAAGTCGCGATCGACGCCGGGACGTTGCTCGTGCTCTACACCGACGGGCTCACCGAAGCGAGCCACGACTTCGCCGCCGGCGAACGGCTCTTGGCAGACTCCGTGGCAGCGCTCACGGTCACCGCCCAGACGGCCGGCCAGTCCGCGCGGACGCTGCACGACGCGGTGCTCGGAGCGGCGTCGGCTTCGCGCGACGACGTTGCCGTGCTTACGGTCTATTTCGAAGAGACGATGCTCACGCGCAGCCCAGCAGTCTTTGACTGGCGCTTCGCATCACACGATGCCGATGCGGCTCATGGTGCGCGTAACGCGATGGTCGGCGAACTCGAGCGCTCCGGTTTCAACCCGGATGACGTCTCGACGGCCGAAGTCATCTTCAGCGAACTCGTCGGCAACGTGCTACGCCATGCGGGCGGCCAGGCTCACGTCGTCCTCGACGTCAGCCAAGACTCGCCGGTACTCCACGTGCTGGATCGCGGCGCGGGCTTCTCCCTCAATCCGAAGCTCCCGGTGGATTTCTATTCCGAGCGCGGTCGCGGCCTGTTCATCGTGACGCAACTCGCCCGCGACTACATCAGCAACCCGCGCACGCTCGCCATCGGAAGTCATGCGCGGGCAGTGCTGCACGGTCGGATTCGAACCCGCCCGGCGTAGCGGAGGGGATTCGGGAAATCCCGCTCGGCCTTACCAGGCCCCGGCACCCCCGGCCACCCACCGGCGAAGGAGTCGAGCGTTCGCTCTGCAAGTGAGGCCTCGCTGCTCCTCCGCAGTGAAAGGGTGTTTTTCCATGCATCTGTCGATCAGAACGATCGCCGTGCTCGGGACGCTTGGCGTCCTTGCGAGCATGCCGTTACCGGCGAAAGCCGACAACCTCTTCGTGTGCGTGCAAAATCTCGACACGCGCCACACCTACTGCAGTACGAAGAAAAAGAACGGCCACCCGGCGCAGAGCGCCTGGGTCTCGGCAGCGGTGACGCACTTCTCGATCCCCACGCGCCGCTCCGTGACGACGCCCGGCGTCTCCCAGTGCGATAAGAAAAACGTGACCTGCTGGGAGCCCGCATAATCCGGATCACGCCGACCACGAAGACCACGCCGCGAGGCGTGGTCTTTTCTTTCCCTCGATGACGTGCTACTGCTAGGACCATCACCGTTTGCGCCTGGATTCGGAGCCGTCAATGAGCGAAGCGAACGTCGACCAGACGACCTATGAGATGCCGCCGCGCGAGGGGTTCACCGTCGCACAGTTTCTCACCGTGACCGACATGCACCGGTCGGCCGAGTTTTACGAAAAAGTCTTCGGCGCGCGTATCCTGAGCAAGGGCGGCGTCAAGAGCGGCGATCCCGCGTACATCCAACTCGCGAACATCTGGTTGATCCTCAACGTCGGCGGTGGTCCGACCCCCGACAAACCGACCGTCACTCTCAGCGTTCCCCCCGACCGCAACCACCTGAGCAGCTTCTTGAATCTCCGCGTCGCGGATATTCACGCGTGCTACGAACTCTGGCGAAAGCGGGGCGCCGAGTTCATCACCCCGCCGATCCCCAAGTACGGCGAGACGCGCTGCTACATCCGTGATCCCGACGGCTATATCATCGAGGTCGGGCAAAGCAACGAGGGCGTCACGTACGGTTAACCCGTCTGCTTGTTGATCGTTCCCCGGCAGCCGCGGACACCGCAGCTGCAGCGCTTGCCGTCGGAGTGGTACGTCGCGACATAGTCGACGGTGATCTCCTCGCCCGGGCGGATGTCGCGCAGGGCAAGGACCAAGAGCCGCTTCCCGAAGGTCTGCATGAACGCATTCGGGCGACACGAGTGGTTGATGTAGTGCGTGCCGTTCCCTCCGCGACTGCCGTCGATCGACCACC
>JBEKAU010000024.1:0-11194 GCA_050015755.1 Vulcanimicrobiaceae bacterium
GAGGCCCGTCGGGGGTGCCCCAAGCACGAGGAGGCCTATCGATGCCGCTTCTGCGGGGCCTGGCATCGGGCGACAAAACGACGGACGGTGGAGGGAAAGGCCCGAGCGATGCCCGTGGCCTGGGTAGCGTCGAAGAGAGTCGCATGAGCCTTTCAGCCCCCGACTACGAGCGCGTCGCCCTCTTCGACCTCGACGGCAGTCTCGCAGACTACGACCTTGCGATGAGGCGCGATCTCCAACCACTACGCGCCCCCAAAGCCTGGACGGAGAAAGTGGAGTGGTGCAAGGAGCAGCCCGAGCTGGTCACGGCAGACATCCACCTGACGATGAATAAAGGCCTCGTCTACGGGACGTTCCTCTACGACGACTACCCCGTCTACATGGATCTGTGGTTGGCGAATCGCCCGCGCGGCCTCGGCGTCATGCTCACCACGCCCGACAACGCACCGTATGCGCATCCGAACGTCGTGAAGTGGGACGGAACGAACCTCGAAGAAGTACAGCGCGCGATGCAGATTGCCTACGACCGAGCACCTCGCACAGCGCTGCTTCTCGCCTAGCGTTCTCGCACACCTATGCCACCTGGTTGGCGCGCGGGTCAGCGCCTACACGCACAACGACGGCTATTCGGGTGTTTCGTACTCCCAGCGCCCGACTTCGTGGTACTGGCGAACCTCGTCACCTGCGGCCGGATCTCCGTAGTGACGTTCGACAATGCGCACAATCGCCTCGACCTGTTCCGCGTCCAATCGCCCAAGCGTTCGCGAAAGGTCTGCTTGATCGATGGCCCGAGCGGAGTCGAGCTTCATCAGGACCAGATATGCGAGAGGGATCACCCGGTGTCCGCTCCGGTCGCGTGCAACAGCTGTCTCGAACGCCTCGCGCACCCACGCTTGCGGCGACGTGATGACATCGATTTCTGTCGTGCGGGCCGCATTGTGCCAGGCGCTTCCGATCAGGCCGAGCGCAGCGTTCGGGAACACAAGAGATCGCAGACGTTCCCACCCGGCCGCCCGCAACCGCTCCTCCTCCTCAGCGAAGAAGTCGTACGGTACAAGGAAGTCGACGTCTTTCGTAAATCGCTCCGGCGCATACGCGGCAACCGCACGAGCACTGATCAGCATCGCGGAAGCATCACCGAAGACCGACTCGATCATGTCGACTCCATGCGAAGGCGCTAGCTCCAACAGGAACCACAGGTCACTCCCGGAACCGCGCGTTGCTTTTCGGAACGCGCGCTCAAGGTACCACCGGCGCCGAGCAGCCGCGCTGGTGACGTCGATCCGCGTGCGGGCGTGCGGAGCGCTCATTACTGGATGCTTCGACACGGACGGTCGCTCCCCCAGCAAGCGACATCGTCTTTCCGGCCGGGCGTTTGTCGGCGGCGTGCCCTTCCTCGCCGACCGCTCTTCGCGCGGGTACAAGGTCGGAGAGGAACTCCCGCCATGACCCCGCTGCGCCGACTCACGCTCGTGCCACTCCTTGCATTCGCCCTGCTGGGCGCCCCGGCGCCTGCGTCGTCAGCCGCCGACGTCCTCGCGCCGATTCCGCCGCCCCATCAGCGCGTCACCTACACGTATCACACGTTCTTCGATCCGGGGAGCGTCAGCTACGATCAGATTGACTCGTTCACCGTGGTCTACGGAACGCTGATTCTCACGTTCAACCCCGATCGAACCATCCGCGGCACGTACACGCCGAACTTCGGCAAGGCCCAAGTCGTCACGGGTCACCTGATGACGACGGGCGCGCTGCACTTCTGGGTCGGCGGTCACCACTTCGTTGGGCAATTCACGCCACACGGCATCGCCGTCGTCTCGACGACACTCGGGTCCAGCTCGAGTCTCCAGCTCTGGGGCCGGTTCGTGCACGCCTAGCGCGCACCGCCTACGTGAGCGAAGCGTTCCGAGGCGGGTGAAGCGGCGCGTTGATCGACGGATCGAGCGCGAGGACGATTTTGCCGCGGGTTTTTCGCCGCGCAAGCTCGGTATACGCGTCGCGGACCATCGCAAACGGATAGATCGCCGAGATGGGCATGACGATGTCGCCCCAGGCGATGGCGTTGGCGATGCTCGCGAGCGTCTCGCGCGACTCCGCCTCGGCCGACCCGTCGGTCTTGGCGCCCACCTTCTGGGCCCCGGCGAAATCGATGATCGTATTGATGCGTGCGGGCGGGACGCCGAGCGACACCGCAAGGTCGATGTATCCGCCACCGAAGAGGTCGATGAACGCGGTGAGGCCCTTCGGCGCGGCGGCCCGCAACCGATCGGCAAGGCCGTCACCGTACGCGATCTGCTCGACGCCCACCGACCGCAGGAACGGCGCGTTCTCGTCGCTGGCAATGCCGATCACGCGCGCGCCGGTGCGCCGCGCGAGCTGCACCGCAAGGGATCCGACACCGCCCGCTGCGCCGCTCACTGCAACGACGTCGCTCGGCGTCAACGACGCCGCGCGCACGGCGGCAACGGCAGTCGACGCGACGACTTCGAGGCTCCCGGCGCGAAACCAATCGAGTGCCGGCGGCTTGGCGACCAGCCGTGCCGTACCGATGCGGACGTACTCCGCCTGCGCCGAGCGCTCTCCCGACCAACCGAGGACCTCATCACCTACCCGAAACTCGGTGACGCCCGAACCGACGGCATCGACGCGCCCGGCGAAGTCCGTGCCCTGTCCGAAGGGGAACTCCATCGGCCACCGATCTTTCAGATAGCCCTCGCGAATCGAAATTTCACCGGGATTCGTGCCTGCGGCAACCACACGCACGACGACCTCGCCCGGCCCGGGCTCCGGTTTCGCGACCTCGACGATCGCGAGCTGGTCGAGTCCGCCGTAGGCGGAAAGTTGCACCGCTTTTGGCATAGGCGCGTGCCCTTCTGCCACACTGAGAACGCCCCTGCCGGCGCGGTTACTCGCCGATCGGCCGGAGCGTCGAGAGTGGTGGAGGCGGCAGTACGCCCTTCGGCTGCCACGTCCAGTGATGACGGTAAGGGTCGTCGGCAACATCGCATACGAAGGCGCCCAGATGACTCGCTCGTAGCGGCGCAACGCGCTTGGCTGTGTCGTCGTCGAGCTGGTAGACGACGTTGTTCCCGGGCCGCACGTCCTCAAAATCGAGCCAGCCCGTCTGATACGTGCCCGTCGCGCCGGAGATGGCAGCGGGCCTGGAACGTACGGCATTCCGTCGATTGCACGTGTCGACCGCCTCAGGATACGTGACGAAGTAGGTGTCGGCTTCGTCGAGCTCGATGGCGGGAGCGACGTCCCACCGCCGCTTGAGCGCCCGACGCGCCGCTTCCGCGATCAGTCGTGTCTCGCGGCGCAGCGCGTTGGGCGGGATGTCCGCGCGATCGGCCATGTTCCGAAACGCCTTGATCGCCAGGTAGACGTTGCCGTCCTCGAACATCGCGAGCTGCCCGTACCAGAGTGTCTCGAATTCACGCCATGCCGGCATCGTGCGCAACGGACGCGGCGGTTTCGTCCCGTCATACTGATCCGCCAACGTGGTCATGACCGCGACGAGATACCTGTCCGTTTTCAATTGCTCGTCCAGGAACGGCCGCTGCGCCTCGATTCGCGTATCAGCCTGATTCTTTTGCGCGGTCGTGAAATACGTCTCTGCCGCCCAGAAGCCGGCGCCGGCAAGAGCGAGCGCGCTCACGAGCGCGGCCCACGCCTGCACCCACCCTTGTCGCCGCCCAGCTACATCGCTCCCACCCTGGACCTCGGTCGTCGGCATACGCGCGCCCTCACGAACGCAAGTCGGCGCGCAGCACCAAACGCGGTGACGGCTTTGGCAGCTTGTCATCGAGCGCCGGCTCCGCACCGTACGCATCGCCGAGCGCCACGCTCTGGTCGGAGAGCGCGGCCACGGCGCCGGCGGTACCGGGCAGCAGCGGGTAGCTCCAGGTCGGCGTCCCTTGCGTTGCCGTGATGAGGTCGCGATACGGCACGTCGGGCGCTTCCGGGTCACGCGCGCCGCTCGTGTAATGCGTGAGGTAGTCCTTGAGTGCGCCCATCGTGCTGCGGAAGCGCACCCAGCGCTGGTTCTCCCAATCCGGCGCCGGCGGCTTCGCGGGGGCGAGCACGCTGGGCGCGCCAAAGCGCTGCACCAACAGCGTACCGGCCGCCGCGCCGCGCTGCTGCAAGCTCGCCAGCACACTCGGCGGCATGTCGAGGTTGAGGCCGCCCTCGCTCGCCCCCAGCATGACGGTGACGATCCGGTCGCGGTACCCCGGCAGCACCGTCTGCGTGTTGTCGGCCCAGTTTTGCGCGGCGCCGAACACGGCCGACAAGAAGCCGACCACGCCGGTGAAGCGCGTGAAGACCGGCAGTCGACCGGCGGCGTTGCTCGAGATCATCGAGACGTTCTTCGCCTCGTCAGGGTCAGGCTGCACGCCGGCGGGGAGACCGGCAAGCGAGATGCCGAAGGTGGGCCAACGCGGCAGCGGCGAGTCGAACAGCGTGATCGGGAAGTTGCTCGAGATCCCGCCGTCGGAGAACCACACGTGCTCGAGCGGCGGCGGCTGGCCGTCAGCGGTCGTCGTCGAGAAATCTGCCGCCCAGAGCGGCACCGACGCCAGCAAGATGGGAAACGCCAGGCTCATGCGGGTCGCAACGATGACCGGCAGATCGCCCATCACCGGCAGCGGCAGCTTCGGCCGGTGGCGCGCGAAGTGCTCGGCTTCGCGAGCGTTGTCGGGTTGCCGCGCCTTCGCGACCATCCAGTCGATGACGTAGTCGGGGAAGTACGGCCGCAACTCATCGGGATCGAAGAAAAACACGCGCGTCGTGATCGGGAAATCGTACGGACGCCCCCAGGTCACGTTCGTCGTGATCATCTCGAGGTTCACGTCCGGATTCGCACCCGGGATGAGCTGCAGCGGACCAGCCGCATCGATCTCGCGCTTCGCATCCCAGAGCATGCCGAACGTCAGCGGGGTCGTCGTGCCGGGAAGGCCGGCCGTGCGGTCCAGCTCGTTCGAAAGCCAGGTGCACAGCGCGCCGGGATTCGCGCGATTCGCCTCGTCGACACCGGTCACCATGCCGAACTCGTTGGCGTCGAGGCGGTGCAGGAAGTCGAGGCCGAGCGCGACGACGGCACCCAGCGTGACGCCGACGAGGAGCGTCGCAATCGCGAGCACCAGCGCCGGCCACCACAGCCAGGGCGAGACACCCTGCTGCAGACACAACGCAACGATGAACACGGCGCCGACGAGGGCGCCGACGAGCGACGCGATCGGATATGCCCACGCCAGTCCCACGAGCTTGGCGACGAGCGCCGGCTGGAAGCGCGGACGCCCGGCGAGCGCGACGACGGTCTTGAACAGCGATGCCGTCTTCGTACTCGGCACGAACAGGTTGAACAGACGATTGTCCTGCGCCAGCCACGTCGGCACGTTTGCCAGCCGTTGGAATCCGGCGTCGGTGCCGGTCGCGCAACGGCACCGTTCGGCGGCCGCGGTCAACGCGGCGGCGATCGCGCCGGCCGACGTCCCGCCGACGTTCTTGAACACGAACGCCTTGGCGATTTCGACGACGGCGGCGGGATACACGATCCCGCTCGTGATGCCGCCCTTCATGACGATATCGCAGTATCGTGGCATCGACACACCCCTCTCGCCGCAGTTGACGAAACGTCGCCGCCTACGGGAGGCTCGCTCGCTTCTCCTTCTCCTCAGGTCAACAGGCGGTGTGCCCTATGGGCTGATCGTCAGGACGAAGCCACTTCCGACGGCCAGCTCTCGCGGCTCGCTGACGCCGGCGGGAAAGACCGTCGGCGTGCCCGTGTAGGGCGGCGCAAATTCCGCGATCGTCGCGTTCGTGTAGTTGCCCACGAACAGGTCGCCAAGGCGATCGATGGCGAGCGGAAAGGGACCGGAGAGGTCGGTCGAGATCGTCGCAACCGCCGCGCCGGTGTAGGGCGGAGTGTACTCGGTCACCGTGTTGTTGTTGTTGTTTGCGACGAAGAGGTCACCGCTCGCGTCCAGCGCGATCCCAATCGGGCCGTTCACCCCGGCAACAGCCGTCGGCGTCCCCGTATACGGCGGTGGGTAGACGTCGACGGTCCCCGGAACGCTGTTGACGACGATGAGATCGTCGCTCGCATCGAAGGCGACCGCAGCCGCACCGACGATGTCGGTCGTCACGGTCGTCGGTGTCCCGGTGTACGGCGGCGCAAAGACATAGAGCTGCTCTGTTTTCGGAACAGCCAACTCACCGTCGGCGCTCACCGCGAGCCCAAGTTGCGTCGCTCCGGGCTCAACGGTTTGCGTGGTGACCGGCGTCCCCGTGTACGGTGGCGTGTATTCATAGACGTTGAAGTCGCCGCCGACAAACAAGGCGCCACCAGGACCGAGCGTGATCGCGCCACCTCCGGGCGGAAGCGTCACGGTCGCCGGCACGGTGTACGGCGGTGCATATTCCGCAACGCTCGTCGTGGTGCTCACGAAGACGTCGCCGGCACCGTCGGCCGCCAGCCCCTCGATACCGCTGCCGACGTTCCCGAAGCTGACGGTGGGGCCGGTCGCGTACGGGGCTTGGTGCTCAACCACGCTGTCGCCCTCCAGCGAGCCGACGAAAACCGGCAGCGAGCTCGTCAACGTGACGTTCGCGCTGCAGACCGCACCGCTCAACGTGCAGGCGTTGGTCTCCCCGCTTCCGCTGTATGCTGCGGCCACGGTCAACGCCGCGGTCCCCGACGCTCCAGGCACGATCGTCGCGACGTTTGGCGCGGTCGTCGTCGGCTGCGTGATCGTGAGCGCGATCCCACTGGTCTCGCTGACGGTGAACGTGGGCGCGCCCGGTCCGACGATCAGATTCTGGTCTGCGTCGAACGCGTTGAGGACCAGTTGATCTGTGGATCCCGGCAACGGTTGCGCGGTGATGGACGCGGGAACGCCGGAGAGGACCAGCGAGACGGTGTTGTTCGTTCCGGCGACGACGGTGAACGCGACGCTCTGCGCGCTCGAAAGGGCGGTGCCGCCGGCATCCTCGGCGGTGAGCGTCGCCACGTAGCTGCCCGCGCCGAGCGAAATCGTGAGCTGGCACTCCGTCGAGGCCAGCGTGCTGGTGCATCCGCCGGAGGTCGGCGTGAGTGGAACGGTGACGGGATAGCCCGCCACCGGCGTGCCCCCTTCCGTGATCGCGATCGCCAACTGCGTCGTCGCGGGCGAGACGTATTGCGGACGCTGCCGATTCCCCGCGCCGGTCTGCTTCGGCACGTCGATCGCGAAGGTCACGCGCTGCTTTTGCGCCGCCGACGCGCCGGAGGGCGTGCCGGGCAGCGCAGTGTGCCCCGCGCCGCCACAGCCGGCGACACCCAGGCCGAGAACGGCCAGCAAAGCAACGAGAAAGCCAGAACGCATCGAGACGCCGTCCTTAGAAAGCGGGTACGATGCGGCCATTCTCGGAGGATGCGGCGCGGTACTCCCCAGCACTGCACGGTCTGTCGCCATTCGCTACGCCGGGCCATCGGTTGCTTGCTTCCAGCCTGGTCCCAGCATTGCGGTCGATACGAGGTGCATGTCCTCCGAGCGCGCCGAGGTGCTGCACGAGCTCGCCCTCGCCTTCGCGCGCGACGGCCATCGCTTTGCTGCCTGCGGTGCGGCGCGGCACGCTATCGCCGCGCGCCCGGACTTCCTGGCCGCCTACGTCACGCTCGGCCGCGTGCGGCAGCAAATCGGTGACCGCGCCGGTGCGGTCGAGGCGTACGAGCATGCCTACGAACTCGCGCCGACCGATGCTGTCGTTCTGCGCGGACTCGCCGAAGCGTATCGGCGCGCGAACCGCGTCGGCGAGGCGCTCGAGATGGCCAAGCGCGCCGTCGCGCGCACCCCCGACGCGCCCGCCAGCTTGCATACGCTGGCGAATGCCCTGCTCGCGGGCGATCACCTCGAACGCGCGGCGCGCCTCTATCACGACGAACGCCGCCGCGCACCCGAAACACCGCACGCCGACCTCGGCCTGGGCACCGTGCATCTCCTTCGAGGGGAATGGGACGCGGCGGCAGCAGCGTTCGATCGCGCCGCCGGTCTGGCGCCGGATCTCCCCGAGATCCGCTACAACCGCGCGCTGCTCGATCTCCGCTTCGGCCGCTATCGTGAGGGCTTCGCCAACTACGGCGCGATCGCCGAAACGACCGGCGACGCGCCCGGCTACTACTACCTCGCGGCCGGCGTGCCGCTCTGGGACGGCACGCCGCTGCGCGAGCGCCGCCTCCTGATCGCCGCCGAACAAGGTATCGGCGACCATCTCATGATGGCGCGCTTCTTCCCGCAGCTCGCGTCCCTCGGTGCTGCCGTCGCGATCGAGACGCCACCGGCGCTGGTCGCACTCTATCGCCGCGCGTTTCCAACGCTCGACATCCTGCCGCACGACCGGATGCTCGCACCGAGCGCGATGGATGTTCATCTGCCGGTCATGCACCTACCCGGCGCGCTGCGGGTCGCGCGCGCCGCTGACTTCGCGATGCGCGCCCCGTATCTCCAGCCCGACCCATCGCGCGTCGCGGCAACGCGCGCGCGACTCGCCCTCGACCCCGCCGAGCGGCACGTCGGGATCTTCTGGCGCGGCAACCCCGCGAGTCCCTACGATCACCTGCGAACGATCCCGCTTCCGCAGTGGGAACCACTTGCGGCCGTCCCCGGTGTACGCTTTCACGCCCTGCACGTCGACGCGAGCGCGGGAGAATTCGCGAGCGCACCCTTCCCCCTCACCCCGATCCCCGACTCCATCGTCGACTTCGACGACCTCGCCGCGCACATCGCCGTCATGGACCTCGTCATCACCGTCGACACGGCGCCGGCCCATCTCGGCGGTGCGATCGGCCACTCCACCTGGCTCGCGACGCCGGTCGCAGCGGACCCGCGCTGGGGCATCAACGATGAGCGGACGCCGTGGTATCCGAGTGTGCGCCTCTTCCGTCAACCCGCGCGCAACGCATGGCGCCCGGTCTTCGACGCGATGGCGGAGGCGCTGCGGGCGCTCAGGTGATGCGGACGATGAGGACGGCCACGTCGTCGCGCCGGTGATCGTCGGCGTACTCGCGCACCGCACCCACGATGGCCTCCGCGATGACGCTTTCACGCTCGTGCGCCGAGGCCCGCACGAGTGCCTCGAGGCGCTCGAAGCCGAACACGCCGCCGGCCTCATCGCGCGCCTCGACCACCCCGTCGGTCGTCACGACGATCAGCGTACCTTCACGCAGGGCTACGATGCTCTGGTGAAAGAGGTGATGCTGGTCATCGAAGGCGCCGATCAGGGGCGCGGTGACCTCGAGCATCACCAGTGACCCGTCCGGATGCAGGAGGAACACGTTGTCGTGCGCCGCGGACGAATACGTCAAGAAACGGCGCGTCGGATCGATGAAGCCGAAGAACACGGTCGCGAACGAGATCGACTCTTCGTAGCCGTTGTTGTCCAGATACAGTCGGTCGAGGTTGCGCAAGATGATCTCGGGCGTGAGCCCTTGCGAAGCATACGCGCGCAGCCCGTGCTTGATCAGCGCGGCGTGCACGGCTGCGCGCATCCCCTTGCCGGCGATGTCGGCCACCGCGATGCTCACCGCATCGTTGTTGAAGTGATACACGTCGACGATGTCACCGCCGACGAGGCGTGAGGCGAGCTGGTACGCAATCGCGTATGAGAGGCCCGGCACCGGGCGGTTGGCCTTGGCAAAGATATGGTCGATGAGCGCTGCGGCAGCTTCCCGTTCGTCGGCCTGGGGCTCGGCGTCGGGGAAGGCCACGTCGGCTGCTTCGCCGTCGCGCGCGCGCCGGCGCGAGGGAGCCTGGAGCGTAAACCCCACTTCCGGGCCGGCCTCATCGAGCTCGGACATCGAGCCAGACGTTCTCGCTCGAGACTCTACCCCCTTACGGGACGTTGGGCGTACGCTCGCCTCGCTCACAAGGCCCAACCTGCGCGTCGCATTCGGGCCAGGATACCAGGCCTGTCACGGCTCGCCCATCGTGAAAATCAGGGATTGGGCCCGACGCAGCGGGTAGGAAGACCTCGTGAGTGCAGCACCGACGGGCTTCGTGCGCGTGCGGGGCGCCCGCGAGCACAACCTCAAGGACGTCGACGTGGAGATCCCACGCGATGCGCTGGTCGCCTTCACCGGCGTTTCGGGTTCGGGGAAGTCTTCTCTCGCGTTCAGCACGCTGTACGCCGAGGCACAACGCCGATACCTCGAGTCCGTCTCGCCGTACGCCCGTCGCCTGTTCCATCAAATGGCGGTCCCCGAGGTCGACGAGATCGACGGCCTGCCGCCGGCAGTGGCGCTGCAGCAGCAACGCGGCTCACCGACGACGCGCTCGTCGGTCGGCAGCGTGACGACGCTCTCCAACCTGCTCCGCATGCTGTATTCACGCGCCGGCGCATACCCGCGCAAGCAGCCCCCGCTCGCGGCGGAGGCGTTCTCTCCGAATACGCCGGCCGGCGCGTGTCCGCGTTGTCACGGCCTGGGCCGCATCTACGACGCGACGGAACGCTCGATGGTTCCCGACGACACCCTCACGATCCGCGAGCGCGCGATAGCCGCCTGGCCGACGGCCTGGCACGGCCAAAACCTGCGCGACATCGCAACGACGCTCGGCTACGACGTCGACCGTCCGTGGCGCGAGCTTCCAAAGAAGGATCGCGACTGGCTTCTCTTCACCGACGAGCAGCCGACGGTCCCGGTCTATGCCGGCTATACCCCCGCCGAGGTACGCCGCGCCCTGAAACGCCGCGAGGAGCCCAGCTATCAGGGAACGTTCACCGGCGCGCGAAAGTACGTGCTGCAGACCTTCGCGACCACGCAAAGCGCGCTGATGAAAAAGCGGGTTGCTCGTTACCTGGTGAGCAGTGACTGCCCGCTTTGTCACGGCAAGCGGCTCCGGCGCGAAGCCCTCTCGGTAACCTTCGCCGGACGCGACATTGCCGAGACGGCGCGACTGCCGCTGGCCGAACTCGCCGTCCTCATGCGACCGTATGTGGACGGCGGCGACCAGCTCGTCGTTCAGCGTATCGCGCAGGACCTCGTCACGCGGCTCGATGTGATACTCGGCCTGGGACTCGGGTATCTGACCCTCGAACGGAGCACGCCGACTCTCTCGCCAGGCGAGTTACAGCGGCTGCGCCTGGCAACGCAAGTGCGATCCAACCTCTTCGGCGTCGTCTACGTGCTCGACGAACCATCGGCCGGACTCCATCCCGC
>JBEKAU010000025.1:0-11141 GCA_050015755.1 Vulcanimicrobiaceae bacterium
CGGGACGACCGAGATCGCCGTCCTCACCCTGAGCGGCGTCGTCGCGATGCACTCGCTCAAGATCGGCGGCGACACCCTCGACGCCGCGATCACCGCGCGGCTGCGCCAAGAGTTCTTCGGGATCGGCCCGTTGACGGCCGAGCGGCTGAAGATCGAACGCGGCTACGCGGGCCGGCCCACCGGTCGCGACGCGATCATCGCCGCCGGCACCGATCTGGCCGCGCTGCGGCCGGCCAAACGGCTGGTCGATGAAGCGCTCATCGGCGAAGCGATGCGCGACGCCATCGACAAGATCGCGCGCGCGGCTTGGTCGATCCTGGAAGCGACCCCACCGGACCTGGTCGGCGAACTGCTCGAAGTCGGCATCGTATTGACCGGCGGCGGCGCGCTGATTCCCGGCCTCGCAGGCGAGATCGCCGCCCGGACGAACGTGCCGACGACGGTCGCGGATGATCCGCTTGGCTGCGTCGCACGCGGAGCCGGCGAGATCCTCGCGTCACCGGGTCTGCTCGAGCGTCTCCGGCCGCACGCCGACCGGCTGACGAGGTGGTACCAATCTTTACGTATCGGGATGAGAGAAAGCTATTCGCGGTAATCGGAGCGATCATTGTCGCCGCTCTGATCGCCCTCTTGCAGCTTGATTTCGCCCGCACCGGACGCACCTCGCCGCTGACCGTCACCGCCACCTCGGTCACCACGTACCTGCAACTCGCCGTCGCCGCCGTCGTCAACGGCGTGCGCAGCGGTTGGCAGATTGCCGTACGCACCCCCGGACTCGCCTCGGAGAACGCGCAGCTGCGCAGCGAGAACGCGACACTGCACGCGCGCAACGACGAACTGCAAGAAGCGCTCGCCCGCGTCCCGGCCGCCGATGATCTCGCGCAAGCGCAGATCGCGCATCCGGACGGTATGGCGGCGACGGTCATCGGCTACGACCCCGAAGCGACGTTGCGCGTCATCACGATCGACCGCGGCGCCAAGGACGGCGTGCATCGCGACGACGGCGTCGTCACCGGCGCCGGCGTGGTCGGCCGCATCGTCGAAGTCGACCCGCTCTCGTCGAAGGTCTTGCTCGTCACCGATCCGACCTCGAAGCTGCCGGCCGTCGTGCAGCGCGGCCGCTGGTGGGCGATCGCGGTCGGCACCGCGACGCACGTCAAACTGCAATACGTCTCCCAGGACGCCAAGCTCCACCTCGGTGACCGGGTCGTCACCGGCGAGGGCCGCTCGTTCCACGCCGGCGTGCTGATCGGCACCATTCGCGAACTCGATCCCGTCGCCGCCGGCGCACTCGACCAAACCGCCGTCGTCCAACCTTCCGTCGATCTCACCGCACTCTCTCGTGTCCTCGTTCTCACGAAGCTCCTACCGCAGCGTTGAGATCGCGGTCGGGCCGGCCTATTGGCCGACGCTCGGCTGGACCGCGCTGCTCGCGTTCGCACAGACGACGATCATCCCGCTGCTGGTGTTCCGCAACGCGGTTCCCTCGCTGGTCACGATCGCGGTCGTGCTCTACGCGGTACGGGTCGGCGCGCGCCGCGGCGCCGCGCTCGCGATCCCGGCCGGTCTGCTCGAGGACGTCTTCACCGGCGGCGCGGGCGGCTGGACGTTCGCGACCACGCTGGTCGCGCTGCTCGTCGGCGGTTTCTCGCGCCGCATGTTCGCCGACGGCGTCATCGCGCCGGCCGTCCTGTGCGGGCTGGCCTCGCTCGCCCGCGACGTGATCTACTGGACGATGCAGCGGGCCGAAGGCTACCCCTCCGGCTACGGCGTCGAACACTTGCACGCGGCGCTCTGGCGCGCCGCGCTGACTGCTCTGGTCGCGCTGCTGTGGCTCGCGCTGCGCAGCCGTTTCGTGCACGAACGTACGACCGTCGAGCGGTATCCGTGAGCGCTGGTTCGCTCTCGCCGGGCGATCGTTCCGTCACCCGCATCATCATCTTCGTGGTGGTGTTGGTGCTGGCGCTCGGCGCGCTCATCGCGCGGCTGGTCGACGTCCAGCTCGTGCGCGGCGACCAGTTCGCCGCCAAGGCACGCGCCAATCAGGTCGAGGTCATTCCGGTCGCCGCGCCGCGCGGTCTGATCGTCGACCAGCGCGGCAAGGTCCTCGTGCGTTCGCGGCCCTCGTTCGTCTGCGCGCTGATCCCCTCGGAGATCACCGACGTCGACGGCACGCTGCGCGCGCTCGCCTCGACCCTCGCCATCCCCGAGCCGACGCTGCGCCACCGCCTCTTCCACCACCACGACCTCAACTACACGAGCTTCGACCAGATCCAGGTCAACGAACCGAACGGACCGGTGATTCTCGCCGACGATCTCACCCCGGCGCAGATGGCGCGTCTGGCGGAAGCGCAGAACGATCTGCCGGGCGTCGACATGGAAGAGCAGCCGGTGCGCAACTATCCGTACGGCAAAGAAGGCGCGCACCTGTTCGGCTACGTCGGCGTCATCGACGAGGACGAGTACGCGCAGCGCAAACGCGACGGCTACTCGCCCAACGACGTCGTCGGCAAAGACGGCCTCGAGCGCGCCTACGACCCCTACCTGCACGGCCGCGCCGGCGGCGCGCAGATCGAAGTCAACGCCTCGGGCGCGCTCGTGCGCCGGCTCAAGCCGCTCGACCCCGTTCCCGGCGACACGCTCGTCACGACCATCGATTGGCGCTTGCAAACGTTGGCCGAAGACAACCTGCGCGCCGAACTGAAGAAATGGGGCGCGGCTCGTCATCAGCGCCTCGCCGGCGCGGTCGTCATCCTCGACCCCTACACCGGCGGCGTGCTCGCACTCGCCTCGATGCCGGAGTTCGACCCCAACGCGTTCGCGACGCCGATCGACCCCAAACGCTACGCCGCGTTGCTGCGCGACAAACTCAACCCGCTCTACGACCGCGCGATCGGCGCCGCGTCCCCGACCGGCTCGACCTTCAAGATGGTCACCGGCTCCGGCGCGATCAGCAGCGGCGTCATCAAGCCGCACCAGATTCTCTACGACACCGGCGCGTGGAACTGTTACGGCAACGTCTTCCGCGATCTCGCCTCGGGAGGCCTGGGCAACGTCGGCTTCGAGAAGGCGTTGGCCGCCTCGTCCGACGGCTACTTCTATCAAGTCGGGTATCGCCTGGGCAACGACAAGCTGCGCTATTGGGCCACGCAGTACGGACTCGGCTCGCGCCTGGGCGTCGATCTCCCGGGCGAATACCCCGGCAACTGGCCGACCGAAGCCTGGACCGAGGCCACGTTCGGCAAGGGCTACCACCTCGAAAAAAGCGATGCGTGTCAGCTCGCGATCGGACAAGGCGCGATGCAAGCGACGCCGCTCCAAATCGCCAACGTCGCCGCCACCGTCGTCAACGGCGGCACGCTCTACCGCCCGCACATCGTCGCGCGCATCCTCTCACCGCGCGGCAAAGTGCTGCGCGACTTCGAACACGACATCATTCGCAAAGTCCCCGTGACGCAAGAGTCGTTGCGTGAAGTGCGCACCGGGATGTCGCAGGTCACCCAACCCTGGGGCACGGCCTACGGACTCGCCATCCCCGGCCTCCCGTTCTCCGGCAAAACCGGCACCGCCGAAACCGGCGGCGGCAAGGGCGCGAATACGACCTGGTTCGTCGCCTGGGCGCCCTCGGATCACCCCAAATTCGTCATGGCGGTCTACATGGAAAAATCCGGCGGCTACGGCGCGAGTGTCGCGGCTCCTATCGCGCAGCACATCATCGCCGGGTATTACGGCAAGAAGATCCCGCCGATCTGACGGCTGCCTGCGAGATCGGTGCTATGCGGTTGGGTCGAGGATGATCTTCGTGTAGCCGTCGAGGCGGGCGTCGAATTTCTCGAACGCATCGGGAGCATCGCGCAGTGGTAGGCGATGCGAGACGATCGCGCCGGGTTTGAGTTTGCCGTAGACGATCGCGTCGCGGAGGTGGTCGTGATAGCGCTTGTCGTGATCGCGTCCCAGGCCGATGATGATGCCCTTCTTGAAGAGCGTGGCCCACGGGATGGGGTAGCGGCCGTGTTGCGCGTCGTCGCCGTTGGGTGAGTGCGGATCGTTGTCGGTGAAGACGCCGATGATGCTGAGGCGACCCGCAGGCTTCAAGAGCTTCGCGAGATCGTTGATCAGCGGGGTCGGGTTTTCGACGCCCCAGTTCTTCGGATCGTGCGCTTGGAACCCGACCGCATCGATGCAGACGTCGGCACCAAGGTTGGCGTTCTCACCGCGCCATGCGACGCCGGTCTTCACCTTTGAGATTGCACTCAGAATGCGTTCGACGGGATCGCAGTCGAGGATGTTGATGGGTTCCGCGCCGAGCTCCCCGGCTTTCTCCAAGCGCTCCGAGACAGCGTCGACGACGAACACCTTGATTGCGCCGCGCTGAAACGCGCACATCGCGGTGAGCAAGCCGATCGCACCGGCGCCGTAGATCACGACGATGTCGCCGGGCGAGACGTGCGCGAGTTCGGTGGCATGATATGCGGTCGGCAGCGCGTCGGCGAGCAACACGAAGTCGTGCTCCCACGCATCGTGTGGTTCGCCCGGAAGTCGCAAGCAATTCTCATCGGCAAGCGGTACGAGCAACTTCTGCGTTTGCGCCCCCGTGTAGCCACCCATGTCGGGATAGCCGTACGCTGCGCCGGCACCGCCGGGGTTCGTCGTCAGGCAGAGGCCAGAAAAGCCGTGGACGCAGTTCGCACAGAAACCGCAGCAAATGTGCGTCGGCACGACGACACGATCACCGACGCGCACGTTGACCACCGCATCCCCGACGGCATCGACCACGCCGAGCGGCTCATGCCCGATGATGAGCGGTTTGCCACCCCCGATACGACCCTCATAGATGTGCAGATCCGTCCCGCAGATTGCGGTCGACGTAAGCCGCAAGATGACATCCGTCGGCCGCACCAACCGCGGCTCGTCGATGTCATGCATCGCGAGCGTGCGAGGCCCCTCGAGTGCAACAGCTTGCATGCACCCCTGCTACCCACATCGTGCCTCACCGCCCTTTGCACGATCTTTGCCGGCTGGTGACGCGCGGTGCGGTGGCGGGGCCTCGCGGAGTCGCGAAGGCCCGGAAGGCCGAGAGCGACGGAGCGCGGAGCGACCAGAGCGCAGGATGCGCGCCGGGAGCGTCCCCGCCACCGCACCGCGCGTCACCAGCTGCCACCACCCCGAAGGACGGTCAGCCAAGCATAGGAAGAACGCGCCGAATCTCATTCGCCCGCGCATCGTCCCGCTCGCCAAGCGCGCGTTCGACGAGATCGTCACGACGGGCGCGCTGGAGACCGAAGGCGGCGGCCAGCGCGACGGTGCCGTCAGTGTCGCGCAATCCGCGCTCGAGCAGTGCGACATCGCCGCGGCGCGAGGCGCCGTCGATCGCGGCGTAGCGTTCGGGCACGGCGTACGAGGCGTAGGCGCGTTCGAGGATCGGGAGCACGAGCGGGCCCTCGCAGACGGCGAGCGCGTCGATCGCGACCAGGCGCAGTTCGTCGTCTTCTTCGTCGAAGGCGCGCGCCAACACGCTCGCCGACCAATCGTCGGCGACGATGCCGAAGCCTTCGAGGATGCGGCGACGGTCGTCGGGTGCGGGCGTCGCGACGTCGGGGTCGATCATCGTCGGCCAGGTGATGGTACGGATGGTTGGGATCACGGGCCCGGTCGTCTCCGGTTCGACGACGATTTCGGCCGAGACGGACGTCGTCGTTGGGCGGCGGCCGCGGCGGAACGGGATGCGGATCGCGTAGTCGGGCGGTACGAGTTGCGCGACGGCGATAAAGCCGATGCCCAGAATCAGCACCAGCACCCCGATGATCGTGAACTCGCCGAAGTCGAGCGCCAACATCGGCGGCGGTGCGGCCACCGCTAGGTCGTCGGCGTCGCTTCGAGCGCGGTGCGCAGGGCGGTGCGCACGTCGCGCAGCGCGGCGTCGAGGGACGCGTTCTGGGCGCCGGCGAGGACACGGTGGAACTCTTCGCTCGGCAGCGCGGCGACGTTGGTGAAGGTCGCGATCAGGGCGTTGCGATACGTGGCCAGCGCGTCGCCGCCGTCCGGCGGGGTCACCATGCGCGAGGGGAGCAGTTCGGTCAACGCCAGCCAGGGGCGCGGACTGCCGAGCGGGTCGTTCTCGATAGCGGTGAGTTGGCTCGTCAACCGTTCGAGCGCGACCGGGCCCTCGAGGACGACGGCCGCATCGCCGGCGCCCAGGTCGGCAGCCGGGCGCGCTTCGTCGAGCGCGTCGATGAGCTCGATCAGCGCGTTGCGACTGGCGCGGTCTTCGAGATCTTTGGCGGTCAGAGCGTAGCGCGGCATCCGCAACTTGATGAAGAGCCGGTCGACCACGCCGCGCAGCGCGTCGCGCGCCGCCCCGAGCTTCCCGGGGACCGCGCCGTTGACGCCGACGATGTCGCTCGGCAAGAGCGTGCGGATCGCGAACAGGTGCGTCACCAGGCCGCCGTAGTCGGACTGGTCGAGGAAGCCGACTGCGCGTTCCAGGCCTTCGCGGGTGAAGACGAGTCGCACGCCGCGCACGGCGATCGCCGGTTCGGAGGCGGGAGCAGCGACCGGCGCGGCCACCGCTGCGGCCGGGGCAGCGACCGGTTCCGGTGCGGGCTCGGCGGCGACGGGGGCTTCGAGCGGCGGCGGCTCGACGGCAGGCGCGACGTCGAGGACCGGGGGCGGGGCCACCGCGACTGCCGGCTCGGCGGACGCGACAGCGGGCGCCGGTGCGTCGGGAACCGGCGCCGGGGCCGGGGTGAAGCGGGCCTCGATGGCGTCGTCGGGGCTGCGGTAGGCGGCGCGCTCCGGCTGTGGCGGGGCCGGTGGGAGCGCGGCCCGCGGGGCCGGCGGCGGGATCTCGGCGGCACGGCGATCGGCGACGTCGCGGATGACATCCGCGGTGCGCGGCGCGACGCCGGCGACGGAGAACGGCAAGCCGGTCGCGCGCACGGCGAACGCCGGAGTCGAACGGACGCGGACCGCGGGGGCACTCAGGCTGAGCGCGCCGCCACCGTCCCAACCCAGTTCGACGTGCGGGTCGATCAGCGTGCCGGCCGGGAGCGGCGTATTGACGATGACGGCGTAGCGAACGATGACCTCGGTCCCCGGATCGACGTCCTCGAGGACCAAGCCGCTCTGCGACCACAGGACCGAGCCGCCGTCGACGTCGAGCAGCGGCACGTCGTTGATCGCGGTCGAGCCCGGCAAGTACGCGGTGTGAAGCGGCAGCATGCCGCGCAGCAACAGCCGGCTGGCGGCGCCGTCGCCCGTGTTGCGCACGGTCAGCCGGACGTAGAGCGGTTCGCCGGCGTCGACGGTCTCGACCGGCTGGGTGCGCAGCTGCGCGCCTTCGTCAAAGCGGGGCTCGGCGATCGTTGCGATCGTGACCGGCGCGAGCGCCAGCGGCAACAGGCCCACGGCTTCGAGACGGCCGCCGATAGTGATCGTCGTTCCGCGCGGGACCAGCGGCGCCAGCCGCAGCCGGAACGTCGCCTCGACGCGCGCGCCCGGCGCGACGTCGCCGAACAGCAAGGTGGTGCCGACGCGGGTCGCGCCGTCGATCGACTCGATGCGCACGTCGCCGGTGATGTCGAGCGCGAGGCGGACGTCGCGCGCGGCGTCGGTTCCCTCGTTGGTGAGCACGACGACCAGGTCGCCGTGGCCGCTCGGCCGCAGCGCGTCACCCGAGGGATAACTCAGCGTCGAGCTGGCGGGCGCGAAGCGCGGCCGCGAGCGGACGGTCAGGTCGATCTGGCCCAGGCCGATCGCCGGCGTCTGATCGCTCTCGAGCCGGGCGCGTACGCGAATCGGCAGGCGATCGGCAATCGGCGAGGCGACGGTCGCGAGCAGCGTGAACGTGCGCGCGCCGCCCGGCGGCAAGGTGCCGACGTCGATGCCCGCGCTCTGCACGCGTGCTTCGCCGTGTTCGTCGGCGTAGCGCAGCGATTGCAGTGAAGGATCGGTGTCGACCGCGATGCGCAAACCGGTGGCCTGCGCGGTGCCGTCGTTGGCGATGCGAATCGTCGCGCGGACTTCGCCGCCCGGCGTGACCTGGGCGGGTCCGTCGAGGATGAGCGCGTTGCGCGCTTCGAGGAAGCGCGGCGAGGAGCGCACGATCAGCGTGCGCTCGAACGGGCGGGCGCCGCCCGACCATTGCAATTGCGCGGTGACCGGCAGCGGCGTCCCGTCGGCGGCCGGCGAGACGACGTAGGCGTCGATCGCGGCTTCGATGCGACGGCCGGCGTCGACCCGCGGGAAGACGAAGGCGCCCGGGGTGTCGGTCTCGCCGACCGAACGGCCGTCGAGCGCACGCGAACCGGGGGCGTAGCGCAGCCCTTCGGGCAGCGTGAGGCGGATGCGCACGTCGTCGGCGGCGCAAGTGCCGGCGTTCTCGGCGATCAGCGCGACGCGCACGCGGCGGCCGGGTTCCACCTCGCTGGGCGCATCGAGGACCAAGCGCGTGCTATCGGTATCGAAGCGGCTCGCGCTGCGCACGGTCAGCTCCGCGCGCGCCAATTCGAATTCGGCGGTCTCGCTCGAGGCGACGGCGCCGGTGAGGACCAAGCGGGTGTTGTCGTCGAGCGGCGAGTCGATGCGCGCGCGGTATTCGACCACGACGGTCGCACCGGGCGCGAGCGCGGCAGCCGCGACGCTTGCGTTGCCTAAGCCGAACGGCTCACCGGTGCGCTCGTCGAGCACCGCCTCGCGGCCGTCGATGCGCGTGCTGCCCGGGACGTAGCTCGTGCGGGCCGGGACCGGCAGCACCACGACGACGTCGTGGGCGGTGGCGTGGCCGCTGTTGTGCACGCGCGCGATGACCTGCACGTCCTCGCCGGGCTCGGCGACACGCACGGCTTCGAGCGCGGTGAAGGTGTCGGGGTTCTGCAAGATCGGTGCGCTCTGCACGCGCAGCCGCACGACGTTGGAACCGATGACGTCGGTCTCGTTGGCGACCAGCGCCGCTTGCAGCGCCAGCACGGCGCCGTTCTCGATCGTCGGCGCGACCGTGTAGGCGAGCGCGATGCGCCGCTCGACGCCCGGCGGCACTTCGCCCACGTCGACGCCGCTGGGTGCGATGAGCGCCGTTTCACCGCGCGCGTCGTCGAGCGGACGGTCGTCGACCTTCGCGCTGCCCGCGACGTAGCGCAGGCCCTCGGGGAGGTTGAAGCGCACGCGCAAACCCGTTGCCGGTGCGCCGCCATAATTGTAGAAGGCGAAGGTCGCGCGCACGGTCGTTCCAGGTTCGACCACACGGTCGGGAGAAACGACCAGCGTCCGCAACCCTTCGGGGAGCGACGGCGCACCCGGGCCGAAAACGTCCGTCAGGGTTCGCATTCTGCGCCCCCGTTCGGCGGTCTCGTGCCGCCGACCTCGCTCGGTAGGTTTCCATGACGACGATCGCCCATCACGCCGACTTCCTCTGTGAGGCGGTCTCCCGTCTCGGCAGCGAGAGCGCCTTCGAGGTCCTCGCCCGCGCGAAAGCCCTCGAGGCGCAGGGGCGCCGCGTCGTACACATGGAGATCGGCGAACCGGACTTCGATACGCCCGAGCACATCAAACGTGCCGGCATTCGGGCGATCGAGGAGAACTACAGCCACTACAGCCCCTCGGCCGGCATCATGGAGCTGCGCGAGGCGATCGCCGACTATGCGACGCGGCTGCGAGGCCTGGTGACCCCGTTCACACCCGAGCACGTCGTCGTCGGCGCGGGCGCGAAGCCGATCATCTGGAACTTGCTCTCGGCGTTGCTCGACCCCGGCGACGAGCTGGTCTACACGAGCCCCTCGTACCCGGCCTACGCCTCGGCGGCCGGCTACCTCGAAGCGAACGCGATCCCGATCCACCTGCTCGAGTCGCGCAATTGGCGGCTCGACCTGGACGAGCTGGCGGCCAAGGTCGGACCGAAGACCAAGGCGGTCGTCATCAACTCGCCGCACAACCCGACCGGCGGCGTGCTGACCCGCGAGGACCTCGAGGCGATCGCCGAACTCGCGCACAAGCACGACTTCCTGGTCATCTCCGACGAGATCTATTCGCGCAACATCTACGGCGCGCCGTTCGTCTCGATCACGCAGATCCCGGGGATGCAGGACCGCACCGTCATCGTCGACGGCTTCTCGAAGGCGTATGCGATGACCGGCTGGCGGCTGGGCTACGCGATCGCGCCCGAGCCGATCGCGAAGATGATCACGCTCTTCAACAACAACACGTTCTCGTGCGTCGCGACGTTCGTGCAGCGCGCCGGCATCGCCGCGCTGACGGGCGACGATGCGCCGGTGCAGCGCATGAACGCGATCTTCCGCGAGCGCCGCGACACGATCGTCGCGGGCCTCAACGCGCTGCCGGGCGTCACGTGCACGCTTCCGGAAGGCGCGTTCTACGCGTTTCCCAACGTCTCGCAGATCACGAGCGACGACAAGCACCTGGCGGCGTGGCTCCTGCAGCACGCCGGCGTCGCGTGCCTGGGCGGTTCCGCCTTCGGCCCCGCCGGCAAAGGCTATCTGCGCTTCTCCTACGCCGCCTCGGTCGACGACATCACCTGGGCGCTGGGCCAACTCGCCGAACACCTCCCCAGCTACCGCCCCTAACACCGCGGTAACACTCCCGCAATCTCTTCCTGCGACGATCACCATGATGCCGAACCCCACGATCGCCGATGTCTACGATCTCGTCATCACGGTGCGAGAGGCGTGCGACTACCAATCCAACCGTGTCGATAACCTCGAATCGCGAACACGCGCAGTCGAGGGCCGCCTCGGCGTAGTCGAGCATCGCCTCGAGGCCTTGGAAGGTCGCGTGACGCACGGCTTCGATCGGGTCGATGAACGCTTCGATCGCATGGACGCGCGGTTCGATGTGCTGACGAACGAGATGCGCCGCGGATTCGAGGAAATCGCCCGCGCCTTGCGGCGCCGCGGCCCTGCACGCGAAGACTGACGGTGGCCTTGACCGATCGTCCGCGTCTCGACGACGACGCGGCATTCGTCGTCGCGCTGCACCAGCGGGCGCACGCACGTGGCTTCGTCGTCACGCCGAAGGAAGACCGGGTACGGGCCGCGACGAACGAGGTGGACCGCGAAGAACGCGTGGTCGTCGACGGGGGCGGTCCGTCGGGCTGTTCGTGCTGGTAAAGAAGGCCGACTGGCTCGTCG
>JBEKAU010000026.1:0-11116 GCA_050015755.1 Vulcanimicrobiaceae bacterium
GGCCAGCGTGAGCGGCCCCATCGGGTGGTTCATCCCGAGCTTCATCACGGTATCGATGGCCTCGATCGAGGCGACGCCTTCGTACAGCGCCTGGATCGCCTCGTTGATCATCGGCATCAGGACGCGGTTCGAGATGAAGCCGGGGAAATCGCGAACTTCGACCGGCGTCTTGTCGAGATCGAGCGCGAGATCGTGGACCACCTCATACGTCGCATCGCTGGTCGCCAGACCGCGGATGATCTCGACCAGCTTCATCACCGGCACCGGGTTCATGAAGTGCATGCCGATGAAGCGCTCGGGCTTCGAGGTCGCCGCACCCAGCGTCGTGATCGAAATCGACGAGGTGTTCGAGGCCAGAATCGCCTCCGGCGGCGTGTTGCGGTCGAGCTCGCGGAAGAGCGCGAGCTTCGTCTCGAGCTGCTCCGAGGCGGCCTCGATGGCGAGCTCGACTTCGAGGTCGCGCAAATGCGGGCGGCCGTCGATGTGGGTCAGGATCTCGCCGCGCTGTTCGGGGCTCATGCGCCCCTTCTCGACCTCGCGGTCGAGCCGCTTGGCGATGCCGTCGATGCCGTGCCGGATGCGCGCGTCGTCGACGTCGTGCAGCAGCACCTCATGGCCCTTGGCGGCGAGCACCTGCGCGATGCCGCCGCCCATCTGGCCGGCGCCGACGACCACGATCCGCATCGATCAGCCGACCTTGACGAGCAACGCGTCGCCCTGGCCGCCGCCCGAGCAAATCGCCGCGATCCCGTAGCCGCCGCCGCGCGCGCGCAACTGATGGATGACCGCGCCGACGATGCGCGCGCCCGACGCGCCGATCGGATGGCCGAGCGCAACCGCGCCGCCTTGCGCGTTGATGACCTCGGGATCCAAGCCCAGCCGCGTCGCCGCGGTCAAGGCGACCGCCGCGAAGGCCTCGTTGATTTCCCACACCGCGATGTCGCGCGTGGAGAGGTTGTGGCGGTCGAGCAGCTTCTGCGCCGCCATCGCCGGGGTGAGCGCGAGGTAGGGCGGATCCCACGCGACGCCGGCGTGATCGATCACCTCGGCGATCGCCTCGACGCCGTTGGCACGTGCGTAGTCGGCCGACGAGAGAATCAGCGCTGCCGCGCCGTCGTTGACGCCGGGCGCGTTGCCGGCCGTGATCGTGCCGCCTGCATCGAGCGCCTTGAGCTTCGCCATCGCCTCGAGCGAGGCGTCGACGCGCACCGGCTCGTCGCGATCGACCAGCGTCGCGGGCACCTCGCCGGTCACGTACGGTGAGTAGATCGCCGGATCGGCGACCATCGAGGCGGGCGGGGTGTGATCCCAGACCGAGGAGCCGCCACCGGCCAGCACCGGGACGCGCGCGGCCGCGACGGCCGGGAGGGCGTCGACGACGATCTTGCCTTTGGCCTTGGTCGCGACGCGCAGCGGCACGAGCTCGGCCGCGAACTTACCGCCTTCGTGCGCAGCGTGCGCGCGAGCGTGACTGCGGTATGCGAACTCGTCTTGCACCGCGCGGGTGACGCCGAGCTCGGCGGCGACGCGCGCGCCCTGCGAGGCCATCGCTTCGTCGAAGTACGGATCCCACAGCCCGTCGTGGATCATCGCGTCGAGCAGCGTGCCGTCACCGTACCGGTAGCCCGCACGTGCCCCCGGCAACAGGTACGGCGCGTTCGACATCGACTCCATCCCGCCGGCCACCACGACGCGGTGGTCGCCGTCGGCGATCGTACGGGCGCCGAGGGCGACCGCGAGCAGACCCGAGGCGCACACCTTGTTGACCGTCTCGGCGGTCGTGGTCTTCGCGAGGCCCGCCTTGAAGGCGGCCTGGCGCGCCGGCGCCTGGCCGACGCCGGCCTGCAGGACTTCACCCATCACGACGTGCTCGACGTCGGCCGGGTCGATCCCGGCGCGGAGCACGGCGTTGCGGATGGCCTCGCCGCCCAGGGTGGTGGCGGTCAGCGAGCTGAGGGCGCCGCCCAGCCGCCCAAACGGCGTGCGTGCGGTCGCGAGAACGACGGTACCGGATTTCATAGCCCTCAAGACTTCTCGCCGCCCCGGAAGTTTCCGGCGAGCAACCAGGCCCTTAGATCGACCCGGCTCCGACCTGCGTGCAGACGATCGTGGTATCGGGGTCGCAGCTCTCGCACTCGAACTGGACGGTCACGTGCGAGATCGCGAAGTCGTGGTGCATCGCGGCGTCGATCGCCCGCATGATCGCGCTGGCCTCGCTGAGCTTGCGGTCGTCGAGCACGACGTGGGCCGAGAGCGCGTGCGCGCCGGAGCCGATCGTCCACACGTGCAAGTCGTGCACGTCGACGACGCCGTCGACGATCGTGATGCGCGAGCGCACCGCCGGCACTTCGACGTGGCCGGGAGCGCTTTCGAGCAGCACGTCGGTCGCCTCGCGGACGATCCCGACCACGCCCCACACGATGATGCCGGCGACCAGCAGCGAGAGCAACGGGTCGATCCACGCCGCCCGCGTCGCAAGGATCAGTGCGCCGCCGATGATCACGGCGATCGCCCCGAGCGCATCGCCTCCGACGTGCCAGAGCGCCGCGCGTATGTTGAGGTTGCCGCGGTCGCCGCGCGCCAAGGTCAGCCCGACACCGAGGTTCACGATCAAACCGATCGCGGCGATGATCGCCATCAGGCCGCCCGCGGGCAGCTCCGGGTGAAAGAAGCGTTTCACCGCTTCGACCGCAATCAGGATCGTCACCGCGGTCAGCAGCGCGCCGTTGGCGAGCGCGGCGAGGATCTCGTAGCGGGCGAAGCCGTACGTCTGCCGCTGCGTGGCCGGACGCTTCGCGTAGACCGCGGCGGCGAGCGCGATCGCGAGCGCGACGACGTCCATCGCCACGTGCGCCGCGTCCGAGAGCAGCGCCAACGACCCCGAGCGGATACCACCGACCACCTCGAGCACCGCCACCGCCGCCGTAGCCGCCAGCGCGATCCGCAGCCGCGCCGGCGAACTGCTCACGTGATGATGGTCGTGATCGTGGTCGTGCCCGCTCACCGCACCCCTATGCGCGCAGAGCCTTGAACGCGAGCACGGTGAGCATCGCGCCGAAAGTGGCAAACGTCCGAGATTCTGCTTTGGCGATCACGTCCGGATCGTACGACCCCTCCTGTGGCTCGGCCGGTTCCACCAAGGGGACGATCCGCGGCACCCGCGCGACGTAGTCGTCGAACGCGGCCCCGAACGTCGTCCGCAGGTAGTCTTCCTCGTGCGGGACGATGACGGTGTAGACCGCCAGCATCGCGGCCAGCGAGCCGCCGACCAGCAGCGTGCGGGTCGCGGCGTCGTTCTTGCCGGTGAACGCCCAGGCGAATCCGGCGGCGGTCAGCAGGTTGCCGACGTAGAGCGGGTTGCGCACGTAGGCGTAGGGACCGGCCGTCACCAGGCGCGGTGCGGTGACCCGGTCGCCGCGCGTGGTCACCCCGCTGTAGCCGACCGCCCACATCCGCACCGCCTCGCCCAAGAACGCCAGCGGCAGCCCGGTCGCGATCGAGACCGCGCTCGGTTTGCCGAGTGCAGCGAGGGCGACGGCCGGGAGCGCCAGCAGTGTGCCGCGGCGGCCGAAGACGAAGGAGCGGAAAGCGTCGTCGTTCACGAGATCACCATGCGCGTACGCGCGTCGTCGTAGACGGCGCGCAGTGCTGCCGTCAGGGGAATGCGTGGCGTCCAATCGGTCGCGGCGCGCAGCTTCGTCGCATCGCCGACGCTGACCGGAACGTCAGCCGGCCGCATTCGCTCTGGGTCCTCGCGCACCTCGACGGGGACCGCGGCGATCGTGATCAGCGTGCGCAGGAGCTCGCGCATCGTCGTCGCGCGCCCGCTGCACACGTTGTAGATCTCGCCGGCGGTTCCGCCGCCCTCGAGCAGCGCGGCGTACGCGGTGCAGACATCGCGCACGTCGAGGAAGTCGCGACTGGCGTCGAGGTTGCCGACCAGCACGGTGCGATCGCCGCCGGCAGCGACCCGGGCGAGCTGGATCGCGAACGCGGTCGCGGCGAAGCGTTCGTCCTGGCCCGCTCCGATGTGGTTGAACGCGCGCGTCACGACCGCGTCGAGTCCGAACGAACGCACGTACCCGAGCGTGAGCGCCTCGGCCGCAATCTTGCTGGCGGCGTAGGGATTGCGCGCCGATGGCGGGACGGTCTCGCGCAGCGGGTACGCGTCGGCCGGTTGCACGCCGTAGACGTCGGCGCTGCTCACGACCAGCACGCGCGGCGAGTGTCCTTCGTCGGCGAGCGCGCGGGCCGCGTCGAGCACGTGCAGCGTGCCCTGCGCGTTGACGGCGAAGGTCGCACCGGGATCTTCGAGCGAGGCCGGGACGAAGGCCTGACCGGCCAGGTGCGCGACCGCGTCGGGCCGCGTCAACTCGAAGACGCCGCGCACGGTGAGCGGATCGGTCACGTCGAGCACGAGACCGTCCTCGGCGCTGCGGCGATCGGCCAGGATTACCTCGTGCCCGCGATCGCGCAGGGTCGCAACGAGGTGCCGACCGACAAAGCCGTGCGCGCCCGTGATGAGCACGCGCATCTCGTCAAACCCGCGCGAGCGGCCGCAAGCGGTCCAGGTCGGCGTGCACCATCTGTTCCACGAGCTGTTCGAACGAGACCTCGGGCGTCCAGCCGAGGACGCGCTTGGCCTTGCTCGGATCGCCGACGAGCAGATCGACTTCGGCCGGGCGATAGTAGCGCGGATCGACGACGACGTAGCGCTCCCACTCCAGATCGGCGGCCGCGAACGCGAGCCGCACGAACTCGCGCACGGCATGGGTGCGGCCGGTGGCGACGACGTAATCGTCGGCCCGCTCCTGCTGCAGCATCATCCACATCGCGCGCACATAATCGCCGGCGAATCCCCAATCGCGCTGGGCGTCGAGATTCCCCAGCCGCAGTTCGCTCGCCAGACCCAGCTTGATCCGCGCGACGCCGTCGGAGATCTTGCGGGTGACGAACTCCCTGCCGCGGCGAGGTGACTCGTGGTTGAAGAGAATGCCGCTGCACGCGAAGAGGTCGTAGGACTCGCGATAGTTGACCGTGATCCAATGGCCGTACAACTTCGCGACGCCGTAGGGCGAGCGCGGATAGAACGACGTGCTCTCGTTCTGCGGTACCGCCTGGACTTTCCCGAACATCTCCGAGCTCGAGGCCTGGTAGAAGCGGATCGACGGATCAACGCCGCGGATCGCGTCCAACACCCGGGTGACGCCGAGTGCGGTGAACTCGCCGGTCAGCACCGGTTGCGCGAACGAGGCCGGGACGAACGACTGCGCGGCGAGATTGTAGATCTCGTCCGGACGCACGTCGGCGAGGATCGATCCGATCGAACTCTGATCGAGCAGGTCGCCGGAGACGATCTCGATACGATCGACCAAGTGCTCGATGCGCTCGTGGACCTCGGTCGAGGTCCGCCGCGTCATCCCAACGACCCGATAGTCCATCTCGAGCAGCAGTTCGGCCAAGTACGAGCCGTCTTGTCCGGTGATCCCGGTGATCAGTGCCGTCTTGCTGGGCACGCGCGACCTTTCAGTTGAGGATTTGAACGTGCTGCCCGTTCTCGTCGAACACGAACCGGGTTTCAAACAGCTCGTCGGTCTCGGGCCCCACCACCTTCGACTGGATCACCAGGCGGTGCATCAGTTTGTCGTTGTGGCGCACGATCCCCGAGTAGAAGTACTGCACGAGCGGCGTCACCCGTACGTCGAGCGGCGCCAGGCGACGCCGGTCGACCAACATTTGCAAGAGCCGCGTCTGCAGTTCCTTGGGAAGCAGCCGGGCGGTGTCGTCGGGCGTCATACGCACCGTCGTCAGCTCTTCTTGCGCCTTGTTCGACTCGGCAACCGGCTTGTCGGTCGTATAGCGAATGATCGCGTCCCAATCGTCGGCCGGGATCCCGGTGAAGCGCATCCCATAGCGCCAGACGGTCCGGCCTTGGTGCTGGACGTTGTCTTGCCAGACGGTCCGCGCGCGCAGCCGGACCTGACGGTCGTCGATCTGCGCCCGCACTTCGAACTCCTCGCGAGGGACCTGCTCCTGGGTCAGGATGCACAGTCCGCCGCCGCTGATATCGAGCCCGATCGCGGCACGCGTCGCCTTCCCGTCGAGGCTATAGGCCGCGCGGTATGGCTTCTTCTTCCGCGGGAACTTTCGCCGGTTCACCTCTTTGCCGGTGAACCAAGCGAGCAGCTCGGGGAGCATTCCTCGCTAGGCTTGGCGCTCGGCTGCCCGAACTCCCCGCCCGCCCCGGGCGCCTGACCGAATCGTGACCCTGGCCGCGCGCGCCGGCGTCACCGAACGGGCGCGCGAAGGCGACCGCCTCCGGCGGCCCGGATGGCGAGAAAGTCGTCCAGCGCCTCCTCCCAGGGCGGCATGGGCGCGATCCCCCAGCGACCGAACGTCGTGTTCTCGAGCGGCGAGTACAACGGCCGCGGCGTCGGGTTCCCGAGCGCGGCATAGGTCGTCGCCTCGAGCGGAGCGTCGGCCAGGCCGGCCTTGGCGAAGGCGGTACGGACGAACTCGTACCACGAGCAGGCACCGCGATTGGTGACGTGGTGCGTCCCGAACGCCTCGGCGTCGACCAGGTCGACGATCGCGCGGGCGACGTGCGGCGCGTACGATGGCGAGAAGACCACGTCGGCGACCATGCGGGTCGGTTCGCCACGCTCCGCCTGCCCGAGCACCCGCTCGATCAGCGTCGCACCCTTGTTCGAGCTCCCGCTGGTGCCGAACACCCCGCTGGTGCGCACCACGAAGTGGCGCGCACCGTGCCGCCGCGCGAGCAGTTCGCCCGCGAGCTTGGAAACGCCGTACGCGGTCCGCGGGTCGGGCACGTCGTCCTCGCGGTACGCGCGACCCAGGTTGCCCGCGAAGACGTAGTCGGTACTGATCGTCGCAAAGGCGATGCCGCGCTCGCCGCACACGCGCGCCGCCGCTTCGACCGCCAGTGCGTTGAGCGCGAACGCGCGGCCCGGTTCGCGTTCGCAGATATCGACCTGATGAAAGGCCGTGCAATTGATCAGCACGTCGGGCCGGAACGCGTCGAGCATCCCGGTCAGCGCCTGCTCGTCCTCGAACGGGACGTCGGCATGCGCCGGCGTGGCGAGTTCGCGGTCGGCAAACGCATTGCGCAACGCCGAGCCGAGCTGTCCCGATGCGCCCAGGAGCGCAACGCGGCGAACGGCGGAAATCGCGTGACTCACGTGAGGTCTCTTCGCGCTCAGCGCGCGAGAACCACCCATTGCGCGGGGTTCGTCCCCGACCAGTCGTAGAACGCGGCGCCGAGCGCGCCCCGCGCGCGGCTCTCGGCGAGCGCCGCCTCCACTTCGGCGGGCGCCGGCGCGCCGCCGGGGCCGAGCGGCGCCGTCTGCACCCCGACGTCGATCGGGGTCGCGCCCGTCATCCGGCGCAGCGCGGCGATCGAGCCCGCGACCGCCGCTCGCGCGCCGGCCGGTCCGCTCCAGCGCGAAAAGACGTGCGCATACACCATCGGCTGCATGACGTCGGCGGCGCGAGCGATCGCCGGATACGGATATGCGGCGGCCGTGAGCCGGTCGAGGAACGGGTCCTCGACGGTCGCGATCAACAGGGCGTGCGGTCCGACGGCGCGCCGCAACGTCGCGAGATAGGTGCGCAGCGCACGCTGGCCATCCGCTCCGTCGCCGAGGTATTCCGGGCCGCGCTCGAGGTCGACGGCCAGGCCGCTGATCCCGCTCCCGGCCGGCGTTCGATAGGCGGCGACGTCACACACCTCCGTGAGATCGTCGGCCTCGAGCGTCCGCGGCACGACCCACCCGACGACGCGCACGCCGTGCGCCGTCAAGCCGTCGATCAGCGCATCGATCGTCGGCTTCGCCGCCGGCGTCATCTCGCCGAAGGCGCCATAGGCCAGGCGCAGCTCGACCGCACGCACGTGCGCGCGCACGGCCGTCGCCACGATCTGCGGAACGTCCAACCGCTCATACCATTCATCGTCGAGCGGATCGCCGGAGAAGCTCAGCCAGGCGGCCGTTCCGCGCACGACGTCGCGTCCGGTCGACGGCAGCTCGGGCGGTACCTGCACGCGAACCCGGTGCGCGCCGTTCGGCAACACGACGACGTAGCGCACGTCCGCACCGGGCTTCACCGTACCGTCGTCCCACGACGAGGCCGACGCGGGCACCCCGGCCAGCGGCAGCAGCGTGCCGTCGTCACGGACACGCGCGATGCGCACGCTGCCCGTCCGCGGACGCGGGAACCAGCCGATGCGCACCAGATGCGGACCGAGCGCATCGGCAACGACCCGACGTGCGAACGGACGCGGATCGAACTGCGCGCTGGCCGCCCCGAGCGTCGCCGGGATATCGCCGATCGCGTGGATCGTGACCGGCACGGCGTCCTGCACCGCGACGATCGCCGCCGGGCCGCCGTAGCGCAACCGCGTCTGCCATTGCGCGCTGCCGTGGTCGACGTGGAAGACGAAGTCGCCGCCGCGTCGCAACGCGGTCGGCGCGCCGCTCGCGTCGTGCAGCACGACGCGTACCAGCGCGCGCGCCTGGCCGTCGGACGTCACGCCGAGCGGCGCAACCTGCAAGCTGAAGCCGGTGCCCGCTGCACCCGACCAGACCTGCGTCGGTTGCGGGGCCGGCGTGGTGCGCGGCAACGGCGTCGGCCACCCGGACGGCTGCGCGCCGGCGATCAGCGCACACCCCGCAAGCGCAAGCGGCACCAGCGCCAGCGCGGCACGCTTCATAGGACGAACTTGCGCAGCCCGCGCGGCGCGTCGGAGTCGACGCCGTTCGCGCGACCGACCTGCAGCGCCAAGAGCTGACCCGCGACGAGCCATGCCAGCGTGTTGAACGGATCGGCGGTCTGCGGGCCGAGCAGCGGCACCGTGCCGCACGGCGCGCCGATGACGTAGCGCGCGGCCCCGGCCGCCGACGCCTCTTCGAGCGGGCGCGCGACGACCGCACGCGAGGGGTCGTCGACGATGCCGACGATCGCGCTCGACCCGTCGAGCATCGCCGAGCTGCCGTGGCGGAACTCGCCGGCGGCGAAGCCCTCCGCGTGGACGTAGCTCGACTCTTTGATCTTGAGCGCAGCCTCGTAGGCGATCGGAACGCCGTAGCCGGCGCCCACGACCGCGATCGCGCGCCGTGCGGCCAGATCGGCGCCGGCGGCGGCGATCGCGGCGACGCCCGTGCCCGCATCGAGCCAGGCGGCGACGTCGTCAGCGGTGGCGCGCAGCGAGGTCGCGTTGCGGTGGGTCGCGCCGCCGGCGAGCGCCGCGGCCCACAGCACGATCGCGGCAGTCGTCGTCACGCTTTTGCTCGCCGGTACGGCGACTTCGGGGCCGGCTTGCACGTCGATCGCGACGTCGGCGCGCGCGGCCAATGGCGAGGCGAGATCGTTGGTCAGCGCGACGACGACCGGCGCCGGCGCGAGCACGTCGAGCGCATCGAGGAGGTCGGTCGAGCGGCCGCTCTGCGAGAGCGCGACGATGCACGCGTCGCGATATGCCGCGCGATCGAAGCGCGCTTCGGTCGCCGCGAGCGCCCAGGCACGCACGCCGCGCCGCCGCAGCGCGAGCGCGCCGAGCATCCCGACGCCCAGCGAGCTGCCGCTGCCCAAAAACAGGACGTCGCGGCCGGCACACGCCGCTGCCAGTCGCACGGCCGCATCCGAGGCGGCGACCCGGCGCCACGCATCGGGCTGCTCGCGGATCTCCGCCTCGAAGCGCGCGCCGAGCATCAGTCGGTGACGAAGTGGGCCAGGACGCGCGCGCGCACGTCGGCGAGCGCGGCGGCATCGCCGACCCAATCGTCGACGTCGAACGCGAAGATCACCGTTCCGTGCGTCGCGTTGGCGGCGTAGCCGGCCATCGTGCGCACGTGCGTGAGCGAACCGCTCTTGGCGAACACGCGACCGGCGGTCGGGCTGTCACGCTCGAAGTCGTCCTTGAGGGTGCCGCGCACGGCGGCGATCGGCAAGTCGTCGAGGATCAGGTCGTGGTGGGGTCCGTTCCAATCGTGCTGCAAAATCATGACCATGTCGTGCGGCGTAATGCGATCGTAGACCGAGAGGCCGCTGCCGTCGACGAGCGTGAGCCCGCCGGCGTCGAGGCCGAGGGCGGTCAGCCAGGCTTGCTCGATGGCGACGCCGTTGGTGCTCGTTCCCGGAACACCATCGACCGAGACAGCGAGTTCGCGCAGCAGCATCTCCGCGACCAGGTTGTCGCTGGGGAACCACATGTCGGCGAGCACGTCACGCAGCGGCTCGGAGTCGTGGGTCCAGACGACCTGCGCTTGCGGACGCTGGGGCGGCACGATGCGGTGCTCGGCGGCGGCCGGCCACGGCTGCGCCAGCGCGTCGAAGGCGGGGACGTGCACGCCGTGGCGCGCGAGCGCTGCGGTCAACGCCTGCACCGCATATGCGTCGGGGCTGGGCACCGCCGCGTCGAGGTGATCGGGCGCGCCGCCGAGCGGAATGCTGCCGACGACGTGGATGCAGCCCGACGGCTCGCGATGCACGTCGATGGTATCGGTCGTACCGGCATCGGCGGTGGACGCGTCGTCGACGACCTGCACGTCGACCGTCGGGCCGCAGCCGCCGACCGCGGGCGAGGGGCCGACGATCGGCGCGGTCGTGACGAGCGCCGGCACGCCGGCATGGAGGGCCGGCGCGACCGTGACGTGGACGACGTTCTCCTCGAACGCGAGCGCACCGACGAGCGGCGCATAATAATACGAGAAGTCGTCTTGTGTCCAGCCCGGCGGATACCCGGGCGCGCTGTCGCGTCCGTCGTCGACGACGACCGCCGCCACGCTGTGGATGCCGGCGCTCGCGACCGCGCTCGCCGCCGCGTCGAGGTCGCTCGCGTTCAGGAACGGATCGTTCCCGGCGCGCAGGATCAGCGCGCCGCGCAGTTCACCGTTCTCGATGGGTCCGTTCGCCAGCAGCGTCGTGCGAAAACGATAGTCGGGCCCGAGCCGCTCGAGCGCCGCGCTTCCGACCAGCAGCTTGAGCGAAGAAGCCGGTTGGAACGCGTCGTCGGCATTGCGCTCGTACAGCACGTGACCGTCGCGCGCGTCGATCGCGTAGAGCCCGATGTGCGCGCCGCGCAGCGTCGCGGCGCCGGCCA
>JBEKAU010000027.1:0-11083 GCA_050015755.1 Vulcanimicrobiaceae bacterium
ACGCGTCGGCCTCGTCGTAACCGAACCCGCCTGCCAGTTCGACCATCGCGAGCTTCGCCAACAGCACCGCGCCGGCATCGCTCAGCCTGCGCACCACGGTCGCATCGAAGTCGAACCGTTGCCGGCGATACGGCTGCGCACCCCAGGTCGTCGGCGCGTCGGGTGTCGCCAAGAGATCTTTCACACCGTACGGGATGCCGTGCAGCGGGCCGCGCATCGTGCCGCGCGCGCGCTCGCGATCGGCGCGCCGGGCCTCGCGACGCGCGCGCTCGTGCAGAATCGTCACGACGCCGTTGTAGACGGGGCCATACCGCTCGAGCCGGGCGAGGTACAGGTTCGTCAGCTCGAGCGAGGAGAGGCGCTTGGCGGTGAGCAGCCGTTGCAGTTCGGCCACCTCGGAAAAGGCGATGTCCTCGTCGGTCATCGCGGCAGACGCACCGAGAAGTGCAGCACCGGCTCGTCGGCGTTGCGCAATGCCGTCGCGCGGTGCGGATTCAACACTGCGCCGGACGGGTTCTGGTCGATGCCGCGCGCGATCGTGTCGATCTCCGCGTCGGTGAGGGCCGGGTCGAAGCGGCGCATCGTCGCCGCGGTCGCCCGTGCCGCGGCCGATGGCGGGGCCGGGGTCGGGCTCGGTGCAGGAGCCGGCGGCGCGCTGCTCTGCGCCTCCGCCTTGCCGGCCAGCAACAGGGTGGTCGCCGCGCCCGAAACGGCGCCCAGGAAGCTGCGTCGATCCGCCATGCGCCTCTCCTTGGACGTCGGCGCGAGGCCTCCGGCCGGCGAGCGGGGTAGCACACAGGTATGGAGACGTCCGTCGCGCGGCTCGATAGCGAACGCCGAGAGCGCACCGGCGTTCCCGAGGTGATCTTTGCCGCCGGGAAGACGCTCGAGCAGAACCTCGCGCTGGTCGGCGCGCTCTACGCGCGTACCGGCTTTGCCCTGGCAACGCGCGTCCCGACCGAGCAGCGCGCGGCGCTGATCGCGGCCTATCCCGACGCGGTCCTCGATGAAACCGCCGGCGCACTGCGGCGCGGCACGCTGCCACCGACCGGCCAGCGGATCGCGGTCGTCTGTGCGGGGACCTCGGATCTCCCGGTCGCGCGCGAGGCGGGGTTCACGCTCGAAGCGTTCGGCGACGAGGTCGTCTCGGCGACCGACGTCGGCGTCGCCGGCGTCCACCGGCTGTTCGAGGTCCTCGACGAGGTGCGCGCTTGCCGCGCCGTCATCGTCGTCGCCGGAATGGAGGGCGCGCTACCCAGCGTCGTCGCCGGACTCGTGAAGGCACCGGTCATCGCCGTCCCGACCAGCATCGGCTACGGCGCGGCGTTCGAGGGGCTCGCCGCGCTGCTCGGGATGCTGACCGCCTGCGCACCGGGGATCGGCGTCGTCAACATCGACAACGGCTTCGGCGCGGCGGCGCTGGCCCACAAGATCGTCACGGCATGAGCACGATGCGACGAATCGCGTACGTCGAGATGGTCGGCGGGGCAGCCGGCGACATGCTGTTGGCGGCGTTCCTCGACGCGGGCCTGGATGCCGGAGCGGTGGCGGCGGCGCTGCGGGGGGTCGTCGCCGACGGCTGGACGTTCGCGCCGACACGCGTCATCAAACGCGGTATCGCCGCAACCGCCGCGCACTTGGTGGTGCCGGGCGAAGACGGCGCCGCCGACCACGATCACGCGCACCGCGATCACCATGGGCCGCACCGCACGCTCGCCGACGTCCTCGCGATCGTCGAGCGCAGCGCGCTGACGGCGCGGCAGCGCGAACGCGCGAGCGCGGTGTATCGCCGGCTGGCGGAGGCCGAGGCGCGCGTGCACGGCGTCGACGTCGCGACCATCCACTTCCACGAGGTCGGGCAGATCGACGCGATCCTCGACGTGGCCGCCTTCTGCGTCGCGCTCGACCTGCTCGCGATCGACGAACTGCGCTGCTCGCCGTTCCCGATCGGCCACGGCACGATTCGCATGGAACACGGCAGCTACCCGAACCCGCCGCCGGCGACGGCCGATCTGCTGCGCGGTTGGCCGACCCGCACCGTCGACGTCGCCGGGGAGCTGGTGACGACGACCGCGGCCGCGATCCTCACCACGCTCGCCACGCCGGGGCCACGCCCCGACCTGACCGTCGAACGGATCGGCTACGGCGCCGGGACCAGCGACTTCGCGTTCCCCAACGTGACCCGCATCTCGATCGGCACGGTGGCGTTCGCCGGCACCGGCGAGGACGACGGACACGACGAGGTCGTCGTGCTCGAAGCGAACCTCGACGACTTCTCGCCGCAGTACGTCGAGCTCGCGCTCGAGCGGATCCTGGCGGCCGGTGCCCGCGATGCGTGGTTGACGCCGATCGTGATGAAGAAAGGGCGGCCCGCGCTGCTGCTCTCCGCCATCGCCGATCCGTCGGCCGAAGACGCGGTCGCGCGCGCGATGCTGCGCGAGACGACGACCATCGGGGTACGCGCGCGCACCCAGCGCCGCCACGTCTTGCCGCGCCGAATCGTCACCGTCGAGACGCCGTACGGCCCCGTGCGCGCGAAGGAAGTGCGGCTCGACGGCGGCGTGCGCGTGCAGCCGGAGTACGATGACCTGGTGCGGATTGCTCGCGAGCGCGGCCTACCGCTGCCGGAGGTCGCACGGGTCGTCGAGCGCTGCCTAGACGCGGGGGGCGTGCGATGATCGAGCTCGACGAGACCCTTGCCGTGAAGGAAGCGCGGCTGCGCGCGATCGTGCGCGAGCTGGGCAGCTGCATCGTCGCGTTCTCGGGCGGCGTCGACTCGGCGCTGCTGCTGCACGTCGCCTCGCAGGAACTCGGCGAGCGCGCGATCGGCATCACCGCCCGCAGCGAATCGCTGGCCGAGCGCGAGCATGCCGGGGCGGTCGACTTCGCGCACGCGGTCGACGCGCGCCACGAGGTCGTCGAGACGCGCGAGCTCGACGATCCCAACTACGCGGCCAACCCCGCCAACCGCTGCTACTTCTGCAAGACCGAACTCTACGGGACGTTGACCGCGATCGCACGCGAGCGCGGGATCGCGACGATCGTCGACGGCTTCAATCGCGACGACGAAGGTGACTGGCGTCCGGGGCGCAAGGCGGCACGCGAACACGGCGTGCGCAGCCCGCTGCACGAAGCCGGTTTCACCAAAGCCGACGTGCGCGCGTTGGCGCGCACGCTCGACCTAGCCGTCTGGGACAAACCGGCGCTGGCGTGCCTCTCGTCGCGCTTCCCACACGGCACGCCGATCACGCTCGCGCTGCTGCGCCAAGTCGATCGCGCCGAGCAGGCCGTGCACGACGCCGGACTCCGCGCCTGTCGCGTGCGTCACCACGGCGAGTTGGCGCGCATCGAAGTTCCGCCACAGGACATCGCCGCCGTCGCCGACCCGGCGCGCCGCGAACGGATCGTCGCCGGCGTGCGCGCCGCCGGCTATCGCTACGTGACCCTCGACCTCGGCGGCTACGCGACCGGCGGCGGCTTCAACGCGCTGTGACGACCGACCTGACCCCGCTCGACTTCTCGCTGCGCCTGCTGATCGCGGTGGCGCTCGGCACCCTCATCGGCGTCGAGCGGCAGTACCGTCAGCGTATGGCGGGGCTGCGCACCAACGCGCTGGTCGCGACCGGGACGTGCTTGTTCGTCACGATCACGCCGCTGGTCGGCGGCATGGCCAATGCGACGCAGATTCCGGCCTACGTCGTCTCGGGCATCGGCTTCCTGGCCGGCGGCGTCATCTTCAAAGAGCGCTTGAGCGTCAGCGGTCTCAACACGGCCGCGACGATCTGGTGCACGGCCGCGATCGGCGCGCTGATCGGGATCGGCGCGATCTGGTACGGCGTGATCGGCGCGGCGGCGATCCTGTTCGCCAACGTCGTCTTGCGTCCGATCGCGCAGCAGATCAACCGCCGTTCAGCCGAGGATACCGAGATCGTCTCGAGCTACGAAGTGCGCGCGATCTGCCGGCAGGACGTCGAGGACCGAGTGCGTGCCGCCGCCATCGACGCCATCAAAGCGAACAGCCTGCTCCTGCAGGCCGTCTACAGCGAGGACGTCGGCGAGAGCGATCGCGTCGAGATCGTCGCCGACGCGACCGCCACCGGCCGCGTCGACGGTCGGCTCGAAAAGATCGTCGCCCGGGTCGGCATCGAGCCCGGCGTGAGCGCGATCAGTTGGAAACTCGTGCCGACCGACGAAGACGAAAAAACGATGCTCGCCGAAGCGTAGCACCGTCTTCTCGTCTATCCGTCACATCGGTGGGGTAGCGCCCTTTTCACCGACGACGATGCGGTCGGCCGTGCCGTTCGCGTCGACGACGAAGACGTGCGAGCCGGGGTGCACATCGGCGAGCTTCGCCGGGCCGACGCGCACGATCGGCGTGTTGGGACCGATGGCGATCTTCTTTGATCCGCCCTTGTAGCTGACGTCGACGACCGTCGCGCCGCCGCTTGCGCTCTTATGCGTGACCGATGCATTCGTCATCGACGAACCGCCCATGCTGCCGGACATCGAGGACATCGAACCGCCGCCGACGGTCCCATTGGTCATCGACGACATGTGACTGCCCCCGCCCGGGAGATCCCACGGATAATCGCCTTCGCCCGTCCCGCGCATCGCGTCGGGGAACACGACGACCTCGAGCGCGCGGGCGGCCCCGTTGCCCGGGACGTTGGCGCTACCGATGAACGTGCCCGCCTTGATGTCGGCGATGCTGCCGGGGACGACGCTGCCGACGCGCACCTTCGGCCCGAGTGCGAGATGGACGTCACCGTGCGCGGTCGCGACGGTGATCTGGGTTGCGGAAATCGCCTTGACGGTACCGCGGACGTGCGTCGGCATCGGCATGGCGGCTTGGGCAGCCAGGCCGGCGGACGCGACGACCGCGAATGCGGATGCGGCGACGACGAGGGGACGAACGAACACGACAAATGCTCCTTGGTTAGCGGCGGGCGCGCTCGAAGAGAGCGCCCACGTCGAGCGTAAATCCGGGCAATGAAGGATGTGTGAAAACGTCGCCGGGCCGCAACACGCGGACGGCGCCGTCATCGACGGTAATCGATTGGTCGCGCGGGTCGACGAGGAGCACGGCGCGCGTCCCGGCCGCGAGGTAGGTCGCGATCTTATCCTCGATGTCCACGCGCCGCTCCTCGGGTACGATCACCTCGACCGCAACGGTCGGTGCGCCGAGCGGTACCTGGACGTCGTCATCCGGAGCGTCCGCCGCGACGTCGTTGTACGAGAGATAGGCAACGTCGGGAACGAGCGGGCGGACGACCTGTCCCGGCGGCGCGACGCGAAAGCGCCACGACATCGCGACGCGGCCGCGAGCACCTGCATCCGACCACGCCATCAGCGCCATGGCGATCAGCCCCTGCAGACTACCGTGGTCGTAGGTCCCGCTCACTTTTTGTAACGCCCGGCCGCGAACCCATTCGGTCTCGGGCTTGGTCTGTGGAAGAACGATCTCGTGCAGCGACATCTCACGCCCTGCCTTTCACGCAGCTACACTTCCATGACAACCGGGATGACGATCGGGCGGCGCCGCGACTTGTCGAAGACGGCCTTGGCGAGCCCGGAGCGGATGTGCTCCTTGACGTTGGCGATGTCGCGGATTCCCTCGGCGCTGCAGTCGTCGAGGATGCGGCTGAGCTTCTCCTTGAGCTCATCGACCAGCTCACCCGACTCGGGCAAGTAGAAGACGCCGCGTGAGATCAGATCGGGACCCGCGACGACGCGTGCCTCTTCGGCGTCGACGGTGACGACCACCATCATGATGCCGTCGGCCGAGAGATGCTTGCGATCGCGCAGCACGGCGTCGCCGATGTCACCGACGCCCGAGCCGTCGACGAGCACGTTGCCGCCGTAGGTGCGGCCGATCTTCTCGGCGCCTTCCTTGGTGAATTCGAGCACGTCGCCGTTCTCGGCAACGAAGACGTTGTCGCCCGCGACGCCGGTCTGCTGCGCCAGCCGCCCGTGGGTGACGAGCATCCGGTATTCGCCGTGCACGGGGATGAAGTACTTCGGCCGCACCAAGTTGAGCATCAGCAGCAGCTCTTCTTGCGAGGCGTGTCCGGAGACGTGCGCGTTGCCGCTCGAGCCGTGGATGACGGTGGCGCCCAGCCGGTAGAGGTTGTTGATCGTCTTGGCGACGCTCTTTTCGTTGCCGGGGATCGGCGTCGCCGAGATGACGACGGTGTCGCCGGGAACGATCTTGAACTGCTTGTGGTCGCGTACCGAGAGTCGCGAGAGCGCCGACATCGGCTCACCCTGCGAGCCGGTCGTCATGACGCACACCTCGCTGGGCGGGTGCTCGTCGACTTCGTCGAGCCGGATCACGATGTTGTCGGGGATGTCGAGGTAGTCGAGCTGGCGCGCGTACTGGACGACGTTCTGCAGCGAGCGCCCGAGGAACGCGACCTTGCGCCCGTAGCGCTTGGACTGATCGATCACCTGTTGGATGCGCGGCACGTTCGAGGCGAACGAGGTGACGATGATGCGCCCCTTGGCGCGCGCGAAGATGTTGGAGAACGCTTCACCGACGATCCGCTCGGAGAGCGTGTGGCCGGGCCGCTCCGCATTCGTCGAATCGGACAGCATCACCATCACGCCTTCGTCGCCGACCTTCGCGATCGCGGCGAAATCGGCCGGGTCGCCGTCGATCGGCGTCTGGTCGAATTTGAAGTCGCCGGTGTGGAAGACGATGCCGACAGGCGTGCGAATCGCCAGCGAGCACGCGCCCGCGAGCGAATGGTTGATGTGGATGAACTGCGCTTCGATCGCGCCGAACTTCACCCGGTCGCCGGGCTCAACCGAGCGCGCGTCCCACTCGCCCGGCTTGTGCTCCTTGAGCTTGGCGCGGATCAGGGCCAGCGAGAGCGGCGTCCCGACGACGGGCAGCTTGGGGAACTCGCGCAGCAGGTAGGGGATCCCACCGATGTGATCCTCGTGCCCGTGGGTCACCAGCAGCGCGCGCAGCTTGTCTTGCCGCTCGCGCAGATAGGTGAAGTCGTTGATGACGATGTCGACCCCGAACATCTCCTCGTCGGGAAACATCAGGCCGCAGTCGACGACCACCAGGTCGTCGTTCGTCTCGATGCAGGTCATATTGCGGCCGATTTCGCCGCAGCCGCCCAAGGGGACGACGCGCAGGTAAGGTTCGTCCGGGGGGGCCGGGACGACGAAGGTGTCGGAAAGCAAGTCGGGTCCTTGACGTTGGGTGGCGCCGGTGGGAATGAGGAGCGTGAGATACGCGCTCTTCACCGGCACCCTGCTGGTGTTCTTCTGTTATTCTCTCGGTGCGACCCGGCCCGGGCAGGCGACGGTTCCACTCCCGCGCCGAACGTCGCAACCGAGCCCACGGCCTGCGCCGGCCCGGGCGGCCCTTCCCGTCGCGCTGGACCAGGCAAGCCTCTACTCGCGCCGCGCCCGGCGGCTGGTCCAGTCCTACTTGCGGTTGCGCCTCTGGCAGCTCCGCGAACTCGATCTCGACCGGGCCCGCGCGGTCATCGACCGAAAGCTCGGAATCGAGTCGCTTCTCGGCGAAACTCCCGTGCCGAACGCCCGGTAGCTGCGGGTGTCCTCCCCGCGTTCCGCCCTCGGGAGCTTTCGTTGTGAACACCTCGGAGCCAACCGTCCCGCCGAATAGCGGCCTGATCAACGTCGCCGACATCATCGTCGCCCCGAACGCCGCCTTCGCCCGGTTGCGGATCGTCCCGACGTGGGGTTGGGCGTTCTTGGTCGCCTCGCTGCTGGGGATCGCCGGAGCGCTTTTGGCGGAACCCGCGATCGCGCACGCCTGGGACCAGTACGGGCCGCCGCAACTCGCGGTGCAAGTTCAGAACGTCGATGCGGCGCAGCGTTCAAAGTTGATCGCGCAAGCGACGCAAGCCAGCCATCTTGTCTTCCAATTCGTTTGGATCTCGGTCCCGATCGGTCTGCTGATCGCGTCTCTCCTTCAGGCCCTCGTCATGATGGTCGCCAACGCCATCGTCCACGGCGAAGGGACCTTCAGCCGGTTCTATGCACTCGCGATGAACGTCGGAGTGGTCGGAATCGGGCTGTCGTGGTTCCTCATCGGAATCATCGCCGTCGTTCGCGGGCCGGGCGCATACGCGACGCAGACCGCGGTCTCCGGCTCGGTACCGGGACTCGCTCTGCTGGCCCCCGGGGCCGGACTCAAGCTCGCGACGTTCCTCTCAGCGCTGAACGTCACCGCGATCTGGTCAATCGCCCTACTCGCGCTGGGCATGATGACCATCGCTCGGCTTTCGAGCGCGGCGGCCTGGACGACGGCCATCATCATGCTCGTCCTCTCGAGCGTCATTCCGGCCGCGTTCGCACGCTGATCGTGCACCGTTCTCTCGCGACGGCGTGCGTTGCCGTGCTCTCGCTGTGCGCGGTTCAGGTGCCTGCGCAGGCCGCCGCGGCACCGCCAACGACCGCGCCGCTGGATCTCCCGGCCGCCGTCCGGTACGCGCTCGATCACGACCCCACGGTCTTGAACGATCGCGCGACGCTCGCGCAGGACGAATCGCTGTTCGTCCAAGACCACGCGGCGGAGTTCCCCACCGTGGCCGGCCAGTTGCAGAACCAGATGCAGAAGACCAACGGGTACGCCGGCGGCGCGTTCACGCAATACGGCATCTCGCCCGAGAACGTCTTCTCGCTCAACACCGCCCAAGTTACCTCGACGTGGAGCTTCTACAACGGCGCGACGCAACTCGCCGCGCAGCAGGCGAAGCGCACGGTCGAGAGCGCGCGCGACACGTTGGCGCGCGCGCAGCAGCAGCTCGCGCAGGACGTGGCCACGGCCTGGTACACCGCCGTGCAGCGGCGCGATGCGGTCCGGCTCGCGCAAGGCGACCTCGCCTATCAGAAGGCGCTGCTCGTGACCGCCCAGGCGCAAGAAAAGGTCGGCCGGGTCGCCGGCGTCGACGTCCTGCGCGCGCAGGCCAACGAGCTCCATAGCACCGCGAACTTGATCAGCGCGCAAGCCGACGACGCCAACGCGCGCGACGCGCTGGCGCAGCGGATCGGGGCACCGGCCGAGACCGCGTTCGCGCTCCCCGCCGAGCTGTCCGAGCCGCCCCTGCCCACCGCGAGTCTCGAGACGTTGGTCGCGCTCGCGAAAGCCGGGCGCCCCGACGTTGCCGCCGCGCTCGCGCAGGTCGCCGTTGCACGGCTGGCCGACGCGCAGATCGACACCGATCTGCGGCCGCAGTTCCAGCTCTCCGGCTCGTTCGGCAATCAGACCTCGCCGACGGCGTTCGGCTACGAGGAACAGAATCTCGCCGCCGACGCGGCCTACTACCGTTCGCTCGGGCTCCCGCCGCCGAGCACGTCGGTCGTCCGCGGCGTCCCCGGCTTCTGGACGATCGCCGCCCAGGAGACCTTCACGCTCCCATTCATCGATTACGGCGCGCGCCGCGCCAAGCATCGCGCCGCCCGCGCACAAATCGACGCGGCACTCGCCCAACTCAGCTCGACGGAAGGTGCCGTCGAGGAGAATGTGCGGCAGGCGCTGCGCTCGGCGCAAGCCGCCCAGGCGAATGTTTCGTATTCGGAAGAGGCCGAGCGTCTCGGCGCCGAGTCGGCCCGCATCGCGCAACTGCAATACCGCAACGGGTTGATCTCGCTGACCGACGTCCTCTCGGCGCAGCAGACCGCGCTGACCAACGCCACCGACCTGGTCGCCGCCCGTGTGTCGTACCTGGAGTCCTTGATCGCCCTGCGGGCCGCGGTCGGTATCGCCGACCCGGTTGCGCTCGTCCAAGTCGGAGCGCAACCGTGAACGCCAACCATCGCATGCGGAACCTGCTGATCGTGCTCGGCGTGCTCATCGTGCTGATCGTGATCGCCGTGGTCGCGTTGCCGCGCCACGCCGGACGCACCGTCACGGTGGTGAAGGTGGCGCCCAGCGCATTCGAGATCAAGCTGCCGGAGACCGGCCTGGTCGAACGGCCGCGCACCGAGGTGCTGGCCGCACTGGTCGCCGGAAATCTGGAGCGCATCGCGGTGCGACCGGGTCAGCACGTGGCCGCGGGCCAACTGCTCGCGTCGATCGCAAACCCGCAACTGGTCAATGCCGAACAAGACGCGCACGACGCCTATCTCGCCGCGACCGGGACCGCGCGCACGACGCAAGCGACGAACACGGCGCTCCCGGCCCAGAATCGCTCGTCGGTGGTGCAGGCGCAGGCGAGTCTCGAGCAGGCACGCTTCAACCTCAACCAGGCGATCCAGGACGAGCGCTCGGGCGCGCAGTCGGGCCTGGGCTACGGCGGGACGTCGGCCGCCGCGCAGCGCGCACAGGCCGACGCGCAGCTCGAGAACGCCGCCACCGATCTGCACGAGCAGCAGCGCCTCGCCGACGCCGACAAGGACCTCTACGCGCAGAAGGCGATCTCGAAAGACGCACTCGACCAGCAGCTCGCCAAGCTCGCCGAAGCGCAGATCACCTACAACCAGCAGCACAGCCTGCGCGACGAGACCTACGCCCAGCTCGGGCGGCAGACACCGGTCCTCTCCGATCGCGTGCGCGCCGCTCGCGACGCGGTGACGCAAGCCGAAGCCGCGCTGGCGGCGGCGCGCGCCACGGCCGCGCAGGACAAGAGCGGCGACGTGCAGTCCGCCGAAGCGACTGCGGCCGAGCGTTTCGCCGACTGGCGTTACGCGGCCGATCAAGTGCAGCGGCTGCGCATCGTCGCGCCGTTCGCCGGCGTCGTGCAGAGCATCGCCACCGAGACCAGCGACACGCTGCGTCCGCTGCAGCCGGGCGACCCGATCATCGTCGGCCAGCAGGTGATCACCTTGGCCGGTGACGAGGGCTTCGTCGTGCGCGCCCGCGTCGACGAGCAGGACATCTCGAACGTGCGGCTCGGACAGTCGGCGCTCGTGTCCGGCGAAGACCTCGGCACGACGACGCTGCCGGGCCACGTCGCGACGATCGGCGCGGTCGCCCAGAAGAGCGACGATCCGTCCAATACCGCCCGGCAAGTGGTTACCACCATCCCGCTCGACCGCACGACGCCCGACCTGCGCGACGGGATGAACGTCGACGGCGACATCGTCACCGACCCCCGCGCGC
>JBEKAU010000028.1:0-11048 GCA_050015755.1 Vulcanimicrobiaceae bacterium
GTCAACGGGACGACCGCCGCGGTGCTCGCGCTGCTGCGCGCGCGCGAGCGGTGGGACGAACTGGTCGCCGCCGCCGGCGCCGGCGAGAGCGCGTTCGTGCGCACCGCGGTCGAAGAGCTGCTGCGCTACGACACGCCCTTACCGCTGTTCGAACGCTGGGTGCTCGAGCCGACCGAGATCGGCGGTGTTCCCGTGCGTCCGGGGCAGCAGATCGCGCTCGTCTACGCGAGCGCCAATCGCGATCCACGCACGTTCAGCGACCCCGACCGGCTCGATCTGCGCCGCGAACCGAACCCGCATCTGACCTTCGGCCACGGCATCCACTACTGTTTGGGCGCGCCGTTGGCGCGGCTCGAGATGCAGATCGCACTGGCCGCGCTGGCGTGGCGCTTCCCCGCGCTGCGACTGGCCGACGAGGACGCGCCGATCGCGTATGCCGGCGGCTTCGTCATCCGCGGCATCAGCCGGCTTCCGCTCACGACGCGCTGAGTTCGCGCCGGTACGGCAACGAGGGCTGCGTACCGGCGCGCGTGACGGCCAGCGCCGCCGTGGCCTGACCCAGCGCAATGGCCGCCGTCAGCTCGCGCCCTTCCGCCAGCGCGGTGGCGAAACCGCCGACGAACGCATCGCCGGCCGCCGTCGTGTCGACCGCATCGACCATTGGCGCGGCGTAATGGTGGGTGCCGGCGGCGCTGGCGGCCATCACGCCGCGCGCACCGAGCGTGATCAGCGCGGTCGGTGCGCCCAGCTCGCGCAACACTTCCGCCGCGAGCCGCGCCTGCGCGTCGGTGTCGACCGGCAAGCCGGTCAGCGCCGCCGCCTCGACTTCGTTGGGGATCACGTAGGTCGCGCGTTCGAGCAGCGTGCGCGGCAACGGCTCGCGCGCCGGCGCCGGGTTGAGCACCAGCGCCTTGTCGTTCGCATGCGCGTAGGCCGCCAACCATACGACGGTCTCGAGCGGAATCTCGCATTGCGCGACGAGCACGTCGGCCTGCGCCAGCGTCGCTGCCTGGCGCTCGACGCGTGCGGGGGTCAGCGCCGCGTTCGCCCCGGCGACGACGATGATCGCGTTCTGCCCGCTCTCCTCGACGAAGATCGTCGCGACGCCGGTCGGTCCGTCGACGCCCGCAACACCGGCGACGTCGATCCCCTCGTGCGCGAGCGCGTCGCACACCTGCGGGCCGTACGCGTCGCTGCCGACGCAGCCGATCATCGCGACGCTCGCACCCAGACGCGCCGCCGCCACGGCCTGATTCCCGCCCTTGGCGCCCGGACAGGTGAAGAACGTGCTGCCCGAGACCGTCTCGCCGGGCCGCGGCAGGTGCGGTGCCCGCGCGATCAGATCGATGCTCAAGCTGCCGACGACGACGACACGCGATGCCATGCGCGCGCCGTTCGCGCTACGAGCGGCGACGCCCCGGCAAGAAGAGCGCGGCCGGGATGCCCAGCGCCATGACCGCGGTCGCGAACAAGAACGTATCGCCGTAGGCCTGGACTTGCGACATCAGCGCGACCTGCTGCGCGGCGAGGATCTGCGCGACGTGCGTGCTGACCTGCGTCGTAAGCGCCGCCATGCCGTTGACGAAGCCGGGATGCGCGAGCGTCGCCGCGCCGGCGTTCTCCGCCAAGTGCAAGGCGGTGCGGGCGGTCAGGTACGTCTGGCCGATCGCGATGCCGATGCTGCCGCCGACTTGCCACACGGTGTTGAGAATCCCCGACGCCTGCCCGGTGCGGTCGCGCGGGACGACCGAGAGCGCGACGCTGGTGAGCGGCGTGAACAGCAGGCCCAGCGCACCGGTGCGGATCAGCGCGTCGATCGCGATGCGGTGGAAATCCCAGTCGAGGTCGATGCGCGCGAACAAGAGCGTGCCGAACACCGCGACGACGACGCCGGTGACGACGAACGGCCGCGCGCCGATCTTGTCGGAGAGCGTGCCGGCGATCGGCATCAAGAGCGCCATCGCGATCCCGGCCGGCATCAGCACCAAACCCGAGAGCGTCGGCGGCCAGCCGAGGATGTCTTGGGTGAACAACGGCAAGAGAAAGATCGCGAAGTAGTAGCCCATCCCGACGATCGCGCGCAAGCCGACCGCGATCGCGAACGTGCGCTGCGTGAAGAGCGAGAGGGCCATCATCGGTGCGGGCGTGCGCAGCTCGCGCCAGATGAAACCGACGAACGCGAGCACCGAGAGCACCAGCGAGACGCGAATCCAGCTATCGTCCCAGCCGAGCCGATCGGCTTGCGAGAGCGGAATGAGGAATGCCGCGAGCGCCGTGCTGAGCAGCGCGAAGCCCGGCACGTCGAACGGCGGCGGCGCAACGCGATCGGGCGCGTCCTCTTCCTTCGGAATCTTCCAGAGCGCGAGCGCCAAGCCGAGAATTCCGATCGGCACGCCGACCAGGAAGATCGGCCGCCAGTCATCGAGATTGTCGACGATCCAGCCGCTGATCGTCGGGCCGAACGAGGGCGCGAGCATCATCCCCATTCCCCACACGCCCAGCGCGCGGCCGCGCTGCGCCGGCGGGACGACGTCCATGATCAGCGCCATCGCCGTCGGTGAGACGAGCCCGCCGCCGACCGCCTGCAGAATGCGAAACGCGATGATGCTGTTGGCGTCCCACGCGCACGACGCCAGAACCGAGGCGACGGTGAAGATCGTCAAGCCGATCAGGTAGATGCGGCGACGGCCGAGCGTGTCGGCGAGCCAGCCGGCGACCGGCATCGAGATCGAATAGCCCAGCATGTAGCCGGTGACGACCCACTCCATCGTGTCGATGTCGGAGCCGAACGCGGCCACCAGATTCGGCAACGCGACGTTCGCGACCGAAGAGTAGAGCGGCGCGAGAAAATAGCCGACCATCACGACGCCGATCAGCACCCACGGGTTGGCGGCGCGATCGGGCCGGACGGTCAGCGGCGGTTCGAGCGGGACCGGCGGCGGAACGAGGCGCGGCGCGCGCTCAGCGGCCAGCGCCACGCGCGGCTTCCTCCTCGGCGATGCGTCGATCGAAGTACGCAACGTCGTGGTCGAGCGCTTCGGCCTCGCGGTTCGCCTCGTCGAGCTCGCGGCGCAAGTGCGCGATCCGGTCGCGCAGCGTCTGCACGTCGCCGCGCGCCTCGAGCGCGATCGCGCGCAAGTCATCCAGGTCCAGCCGGCGCCGGCCCGACTCGTCCTGGTAGGAGCGGTAGCGCAGCACCTTGCGAATCGTGGCCAGCGTGAAGCCGACTTGCTGCATGCGCACGATCCGCTCGACGATCTCGACGTCCGCCTCGCCGTAGAGGCGGTGGCCCCCGCGCGTGCGCGCCGGCTGCAAGAAGCCGAGCTCTTCGTAGTAGCGCAGGGTGCGGGTGCTGACCCCGACCCGGGCCGCGGCTTCGGCGACCGAGAGGAGCGCCGAGCGCGGCGTCTCCGTCGCGTGCATGGTCTACCGGAAGTTTACGTCAACGTCAACTTTGCCGCAAGCCCACCGAACGCCAGCCAGTGGGCCGCCGGTCAGCGGCCGACCAGGTACTCGAGCAGCCCCTCGTCGTCGAGGTTGGGGTAGCTGGCGATCAGCGTCGGCCGGACCTTGGCCGCGATCCGCTCGGCCAGCCGAACGCGGGCGCCCAGCTCCAGGCCTGGCCGCCGGGCAAGAAAGCGCTCGATCAGGAGCCGGTCCTCATCGCGCAGCCCGGTCTGCGGCAGCGCCGCGCCGCGGTCGAGGTAGGCGTCGAGGTCCGGCGCCGCGGCCGCCCGATCGCGCACGACGATCGTCCCGGCGGCGAAATCGCCGAGCCGCTTGTTCTCCTTCGAGAGCAGCGCGCTGAGTGCGGAGAAGGCGTAGAAGCCCAGCGCGACCTCGACGATGCGCACCAAGTTGCGAATGGCGACGCTGCCGAGGTCGACCGGAAAACCGCCGTCGCGCATGACGCGCAGCCCGAGCGCGCGTTTGCCGGGCGTGCGGCCCGACCACCACGTCTCGAAGATGATGAACCAGCCGAAGAAGACCAGGAAGAGGAACAGCGAGAGAATCGCGATCCCCCACGCGTGCGCCGTGCGACCGAGGACCGACGACCCCGCTCTGCCGACGGTCCCGCCGATGAGCGCGAGGATCAGCACGCCGGCCACCACGATCGCGATCTGCAGCAGCACGTCGATCATCACCGCCAGGAACCGGCTTCCGATCCCGGCAAGCTCGTACCGGATGGCGACGGCTTCTCCCGTCCGGACGTCGAGCGTGCGTTCCATGCGTCTCTCTTATGCGTGACCGCTTCGTCGCCTCGCGCCGCGGCCGCTGGGACCAGTTGAGCGCGCTGGTCGATCGTGCCGCCCGGCGTGGCGTGCGCAGCCTGGCGCCGGCGGAGATCGACGAGCTGGCGCTCGCGTATCGAGCCGCGACGAGCGACCTTGCGATCGCGCAGGCACGCGGCGCCGATCCGGTCGTGCTCGAGCACCTGCATCGCCTCGTCGCGCGCGCGCACGCGGTGGTCTACGTCGCCACCGCACGCAGCGGTTGGGACCGCGTATGGCACTTCGTCACCACCGAATTTCCGCGCGAAGTCCGTCGCTCGTGGGCAGCGATCGGCTTCTGCGCCGCGGTGACGATCGTCTCGGCGATCGTGGGCTACGCGGCGGTGATGCACGATCCGGCCAACGCGCGCGCCCTGCTGCCGGGGATGTCGCTGCCGCCGATCGACAAGGCGCTGCACGACAGCAATTTCGGCTTCGATCGCGCCTTCTCGCCGGCCGTCGCGACCGCCATCGTCACCAACAACGTCAAGGTCTCGGCGATCGCGTTCGCCGGCGGGATGACGGGCGGTCTGTTGACGGGATGGATCATCCTCGAGAACGGGCTGATGGTCGGCGTGTACGGCGCGCTCTTCGCGCAGCACGGCTTCGGTGCCGATTACTGGGCGACGATTTCACCGCACGGCGTCATCGAGCTGACCTCGATCCAGATCGCCGGTGGGGCCGGCCTGGTGCTCGCGGGCGGCTACTTGCGCCCCGGCCGCGCGCGACGCCGCGATGCGCTGCTGGTCGCGGCACGCCGCGCCGCGACGCTGATCGGCGGGGTCGCGCTGCTGCTGTGCGTCGCCGGCACCATCGAAGGCTTCATCTCACCGCAACGTATCTCGATCTCCGCGCGCGAGGCGATCGGCGCGGTCACGGCGGTCTTTCTCGCCGCCTACCTGCTCGGCGCCGGGCGCGCGGTCGATCAGAGCAAGCCGCGCGATTTGACGTCGACGTAGGCGTCGAGCAGCGCGATCGTCAGGTCGGCGGCGGGGACGTCGACGACCAGGATGCCGCGCTCGCGCAAGGCCGCCAGCGCGCGCGTGCGCTCGTCGGCGAGCGTCACCGCGACGGCGGCGCGATAGGCGTCTTCAACGCCGCCCGGCACGCGCGCGAGCGCGGTCTCGATCGCCGCATCGTTCATCAGCACGACCAGCACCAGATGCCGCGGCTGGAGGATGCGCGTCGCGGCGAGCACCGCGCTCGAAGCGACCGGATCGAAGAGGTCGGTGAAGAGCACGATCAGGCTGCGCCGTTTGACCTCGCGCTCGAGCGCGATGAACGCGCGTTCGTAATCGGCCTCTTCGAGGTGCGGCTCGAGGTCCGAGAGGACGTCGGTCAACCGCGCCGCATGCGCCGCCCCCGCACCCGGCGCGACGCGCGCGAGCACGCGGCCCGCGAACGCCAGCACGCCGACCCGATCGGCTGCCAGCCGCGCGATGGCCGCGATCGCGAGCGCCGCGGAGACCGCATAGTCGAGCTTGCGCCGATCGCCCAAACGCGCCGTCATCAGCCGGCCGGCATCGAGCGCGACCACGATCTGCTGCGAGCGCTCGACTTCGTACTGCGCCACCATCGTGCGACCGCGCCGCGCCGACGCCTTCCAATCGATCGAGCGAAACTCGTCATCGGGACCGTACTCGCGCAGCGTCGCGAACTCGCCGCCGGCGCCGCGCCGGCGCAAACGCCGCAGGCCGGCTTCGATCAGCTTGGCGCGCGCGACCGGATCGCCGCTGCGGTCGAGTGCGGAGAGGTCCGGCATGACCCGCAGCGGCACCGCCGCGGCGACCGTGCGCCGCCGCTCGACCAAGCCGAACGGCGTGCGCAGCCGCAGCGAGAAGCTGCGCAGTGCGGTCTTCCCGCGCTCGCGCGGCAGCACACCGATGTGCAGCTCGACCGCCGCGCGCGCCGGGACGAGGGCGTGCACTTCCTCGACGTCGATCGCGAGCCGGTCGGCCGGCGCTTCGACCAGCGCGACGAAGCGCGCGTCGCGCGCGCGATTGCGCACGGCGTAGCGGAAGGCGTCGCGGCGCGCGAGCGCGAGCCGCGGCGGCGCGAGGCGCTCGACCTCGACCGGCGCGCGCAGCGCCCACGCGTCGGCGGCGACCAGCGCCACGACGAGCACCAGCGGAACGACCGCCGCGACCCAGGCCGGCGCAACGGTCGCGAGCGCGAACGCCGCGGCCGCGGCCGCGATCAGCAGCAGGACGCCGCGCGGCGCCAGCCAGAGCATCAGCGCGCGGGCGCCGGAACCGCCGCCAGCACGCGCGCGATCACCGCGTCGGGAGTCGCGCCGTCGAGCTCCGCTTCCGGCCGCACCAGGATGCGATGCGCCAGCACGGCGACCGCGACGTCCTTCACGTCGTCCGAGGTGGCGAAGGTACGCGCGTCGAGCAACGCCGCGGCCTGCGTCGCCGCCACGAGCGCGAGCGCGGCCCGCGGGCTCGCGCCGAGCGCGACATCGGGCGAGCTGCGCGTGGCGGCAACCACGTCGTAGAGATAGCCCTGCAGCGACTCGGCGACGTGCACGGCGCGCACGGCGGCTTGCGCTTCGAGCAACTCGGCGCGCGTCACCACCGGCTCGACGCCGGCGGCGGCGAGATCGTGCGCGTCGAACCCCGCGACCGCGCGCGCGATCAGCGCTCGCTCGTCCGCCGGCGGCGGATACCCGGTGCGCACGCGCACGAGGAAGCGGTCCAGCTGCGCCTCCGGCAACGGATAGGTGCCTTCGAACTCGACCGGGTTCTGCGTCGCGCAGACCAGGAACGGTCCCGGCAGCTCGTGCGTCGTGCCGTCGATCGTGACCCGGCGCTCCTCCATCGCTTCCAGCAACGCCGCCTGCGTCTTGGGCGGCGTCCGGTTGATCTCGTCCGCCAGCAGCACGTTGGTAAAGACCGGCCCGCGGCGCAGCGAGAAGGTCGCGCTGCGCTGATCGAACACCGTCGTGCCGACGACGTCGGAGGGCATGAGATCCGGCGTGAACTGGATGCGCGTGAAGTCGACGCCGAGCAGCCGCGCGAGCACGCGCACCGTCAAGGTCTTCGCCGTCCCCGGAACGCCCTCGATCAGCGCATGGCCGTTCGCCAGCAGGGCGACGAGCAGCGTGAACGCGGCCTGGTCAGCGCCGACGACGACGCGGGTCAAGCCGGCGCGCAAACGCGCCGGAACGGCGAGCGGGGTCTCCTCCACGGATGGTCTCCTCTCGAACGGAACGGGATAGGACGGCGAGCGCGACCAACGAGCGGTCGTCATCGGACGGGACGTCGCGGGCGTGCTCGACCTGCGCGGTCAGATCGAGCACCTCGGGTGTGCGCGGCGCACGCTCGAGCCGGCGCGTCGCGTCGGCGAGCAGCGCGTCGGCGGCGCGAGCGCGCGCATGTGCACGCCCGTACAGTGCGGCGAACGCGTCGAGAAACTCCTCGGAGGTCGGCTCGCGCGGCGCGACGAGACGAACCGGCGGTCCCAGCGGCAACAGCCCGTAGGCGAGCCAGGCCAGGCCCGCGAGTGCCAGGAACGCGAGGGCGAGCAATTCGCGCCCCTCGAGCGCGCGATACCAGGGCCGATCGATGACGTCGTCGCGGATCGTCTCGTCGAAATCGACGCGGCCGTCGTGCCGGCGCGGCACCGCGATCAACGAGGCCAATCGCGCGTTGCCGGCTCGCGCCAGGGCACCGTTCTCGAACGGCGCCGCCGACCAGACGGCGATCACCTCGCCGCGACCTTCGCGATAGCGGACCACCAGCGCACCTGCCGCGTCGCGGAGCAGGGTCGTCACCTGCCCGCGCACGCGCGGCGTGCGCACGATGCGTTCGCTGCCGCGTGGACCGAGCGTTCCGACCAGCGCTACCCAGGGACCACGCAGCGCGCCGCCGCGCTTGCTGACGTACCGGAGCGCGAGCAGTGGGTGCCGCACCTCGTCGCTTGCCAGCCGGGGCCACGGGCCGACGTCGATCAACCGGCCGCCGGCGCGGACCCACGTCCGCAACCCGTCGCGCTCGAGCTGATCCCAGCGCGTCGGGACGCCCTCCGCCGGAAAAGCGACGATCAGCGTGTCGACGCCGTCGGCGCCCAGATCCTCGTGCGGTGCGCGGAATTGCCCGGTCCGCAGCCCCTCGCGCGCGAGCAACTCGTCCCAGGCCGCGTAGCCGCCGGGCCGCACGTCGCCGCTCGCGTGGGTCACGACGTTCGGTACGGGCGGCGTGGTCTGCGTCAGCAGCGCAATGACGAACGTCAGCACCAGCAAGCCGATCGCGAGCAGAAGTTCGCGTTTCACCGCGGTAGCAGCGCGTCGTACGCGGCGTTCATGCGGTCGAGGGCCGCCGCATCCGGCACGCGTTCGCCGAACAGCGCGAACACCGCATCGCGTGCCAACACGTCGAAGGCCGGATCGCGCACCAGTCGGCGCCACTCACCGGGCGTGCGCGCGACGTCGAAGCGGATGCGGCCCCGTTCGTCGAGCGCGCGTAACGCGGAGATCCAGAGCAGCGCGGCCGCCTCACGGAAGCGCTGCGCCCCCGCCGCCGCGCGCGCCCGGGCGCGCAACGCCGAGGCGTTCAGCTCGTCGGGCAGTGCCGCGGCGTCGATGCCACCCCGCGGCCGTCGGCGCCGCGGCCGCACCCGCCGCACCAGCAATCCGACGCCCACCGCGAGCGCGGCCAACACCACGATGACGACGAGCACCGTGAGCAGGTCCCCGCTCCCGTGCGGAACGGCATGGAACATGGCGCGCAGCAGCCCCGCGAGCCAATGCGAGAACCGCTCCCACCACGACGGACCGGCGTCCGAGAGCACCGCGTGGCGAAAGCGCGGCTCGGCGAGGATCGCCCGCGCCAGCGCCTGCGGATCGCCGTGCGGCCACGCGCTGCTCACGCCGTTCCGTCGAGACTCGCTTCGAGGTCGAGACCGTCGGCCCGTACGCGATAGTCGATCGCAGCGACCGTCAGCAAAGCGGCGCTGATTGCGGTCCCGATGGCAGCGCCGAGGGCGTTGCCGACTTCGGCGGTCAACCGCACGTGGGTCAGCCGGACGAGCGCGCTCGACCCGAGGTCGACGATGTACGTCGGCACGAGTTCGGCGAGCAGCACTGCGTACAGCAGCAAGACCGTCCGCCAACGTGACGCGCTCGTGCCGAATGCACGTTCGATGGTGTTTCGTATCGAGACGGTCGCCGGAGTTCCGTCGAGTACGCACGTCGCGAACGCGAGCTGGGAGAAGACGATACCCGGGAGGGCCACGGCAGCAAAGAGCACGGCGTACGCCTCGACGAGGACCGCCACGCCGTAACGCACGACGCTGAGCCCCGTCAGGTAGACGACGATCGCGATGAGGGTAGCGAAGAGCGCCAGCAGCGCGAGCCGGACGAGCGGCCACAGATCGTCCTCGAGCACCAGGTGCACCGCTCGCACGAGCGTGAGGTCGTCGTCAGCGGCGAACAGCCGTACGAAAGCCGCGAAGCCGATGAGCGTGGGCGCCGCCTCGAGGAAGACGACCAGCAGCCAAACCACGATCACGCCCGAGTCGTGTCGCGCATCCCCGTTGCGCAGTAGTTCGCGCTGAACGATCTGCGGGATCGCGAGCGCGATCGAAAGCGCGATGACCGGGGTGAGTCGCCGCACCAAATGTGTCGTGGCGCGGTCGAACAGCTCGCCGATGGTCAGCGGACGGGTGACGATCACGCCGGTACCGTCTCGGCGAAAAGGTCGAGCCCTTCGCGCCGCACCCGCACGTCGGCGGCGAAGACGACGGCGAAGGTGACGATCAGCGCATCGAGGATGATCTGTCCGACGGCGTTGACGCCCTCGGCGAGGACGGGGGCGTGCAGCAGCGCCCCCACGGTGAGGGCGACGGCTCCGAACGGCAGCGAACCCAGGATCAAGACCGCATTGACGATCAGGCCCGCCACCAGCGCGCGGATCGCGGTCCGCCGCCCGAACGCGCGCCGCAGGCCCGCGGAGATCGCATCCCCGACGCCCAGCCCTTCGGTCACGATCGCCACCGACGCGAGGGTGTACGCGATCGAGAACCACGAGACCGCCGCCACCAGCACCACCAGCACGATGATGACGACGACGACACCGAAGGCGCCGACGACGATCGACGGCAGGCCCCGCAGGACGGCCGCGACGCCGAAGACGACCAAAAAGCCGAAGAAATACACCACCAGCAGCGCCAGGAGCGCGACCAATCCGATCACCGCGAATGCCAGCGACACCAGCACTTGTCGCGGCCACAGGCGCGCCGCCAGAGCGTAGGCGGGGGCGAGCCCGAGCGACGCTCCGCGGTTGGCGGCCGCGACGATCGCGCTCACCGCGTTGAAGCCGAGCAGGCTGATCGCCATCGTGACCAGCAGCAGCAGCGTCACCGCCTGACCCGACGCACCGTGCGCTTGGAGCTGCTCGAGCGCGGCGCGCTGCGCGCTGGGGTTCCCGGCGGCGCCGAGCACCCGGCCGATGTCCGCGTAGGTATCGATCGCATGCGGCTGGAGCAGCGCGTTCAGGATCGAGATCGGGATGACCATGATGGCGACCGCTGCCGCGATTCGCGGAAAGAAGCGCACGAGGAGCGTTATCGCCCGGTCGAGCAACTCCCCGGCTCCCAGCGGACGCAGCTCGGTCTCCCGCACGCGCGAAAGCGTTCGCCCGTGCCACGGGCGAATCCCCGGACATGCTGTTGGGGACGCTCGCCGCGTTGTGGCGCTATCCGGTGAAGTCGCTCCGCGCCGAGGCGCTCACCCACGTTACCGTCCTCCCCGACGGCCTCGAGGGCGATCGCCGCGGC
>JBEKAU010000029.1:0-10948 GCA_050015755.1 Vulcanimicrobiaceae bacterium
GGTCAAGACGAATCGCCGGCGGTTCATCGCAACGAGCTGATTTTTCGCGAAGGAGCGTGCATGGGTTTCCTCATCCGAGTCGTGGTCAACGCGATCGCCCTTTACATCATCGCCTATTTCGGGCTGATCCACGGCGTCAGCGTCACGGGTCCGGTCGGCGCGCTCATCGCGGCAGTCATCTTGGGCGTCGTCAACGCCATTCTGCGACCGATTCTGATGATCCTGAGCCTGCCGCTCGAGATCGTGACGCTCGGCTTGTTCACGCTCGTGATCAACGGCTTTCTGTTCTGGCTGGTCGGGTCGTGGGGCATCGGTCTCGTCGTGACCGGCTTCTGGCCCGGCTTCTGGGGCGCGATCGTCGTGGCGATCATCTCGTGGATCCTGAGCATGTTCACCGCGCCGTTGGAGCGGAGCCGCAGCCGCACCTGAACTCCGCGCTCGCGGGTTGGAAGAGCGGAGTGCTGGACCCCTACCGCTTGGTGCGCCCGTGGCTGCACCGCCTCGACCCCGAAGACGCCCACGAGCTGACACTGCGCGCGCTCGAGCACGGGCTCGTCCCCGGCCAACCGGCCGGCGACGAGCCCCTCCTCGCGACCACGCTCTTCGGCCGGGCGCTGACGAACCCGATCGGGCTGGCCGCCGGCTTCGACAAGAACGGGCGGGTCTACGAGCGGATGGGGCGGCACGGGTTCGGCTTCGTCGAGGTCGGCGGCGTGACGCCCCGGCCTCAGGCCGGCAATCCCCGGCCGCGGGTGTTCCGGCTCCCCGCGGACGGGGCCGTCATCAACCGAATGGGATTTCCCAACGAAGGCGCCGACGCGCTCGAGGGGCGGCTGCAACGCAAGGGTCGTGGCCCGGTCGGCGCGCTCGGCATCAACCTGGCCTCGAATGCCGACAGCGCTGACCCGGCCGCGGACTTCGTGGCGCTCGCGACGCGCTTCGCCCCCTACGCCGACTTCCTCACCCTCGACGTGTCCTGTCCGAACACAGCCAACGGCCAGGTCTTCCTCGACCCGGCCCGACTCGCCGACCTGCTGGCTCGGCTCGCCGCGATCCCGTGGTCGGCGGGGGGGCCGCCCCTGGTCGCCAAGCTGGCCCCGGACGTCGACGACGCCCTGCTCGAGCGCCTGGTGGCCGTTTTGCTGGCCGCCGACATCGACGGGATCATCGTCTCCAACACGACTCGGACGCGGCCGCCGGGCCTCCACGGGGCTGCTGCGATGGAGGCCGGCGGGCTCTCCGGGCGCCCGCTGCTCGCGCCCTCGACGACCATGCTCGCTCGGGTCCACGAGCTGACCGGCGGGCGGGTGCCGCTCATCGGCGTCGGCGGGATCGCCTCGGGGGCCGACGCGTATGCGAAGCTGCGCGCCGGCGCCAGCGCCGTGCAGCTGTACACCGGACTCATCTACGAAGGGACGGCGCTGGTGACGCGCATCAAGCGCGAGCTGGCAGCCCTCCTGCACCGCGACGGCTTCGCGTCCGTTTCGCAGGCGCGCGCCGCGGGAACCACGCACTCGACCAGCGTGTTATACTAGGGTGCTGGTCCTTTACGGACTCGCTCGAGGGGCTGAGTAGTCTCGACGAGGAGACCCGTGGTCGACGTAAGCAGGCGGAGTTGTGAGCCCTCCTAAAACGATCACAAGCGTTTTACACGCGAACAACGAATACGCACTCGCTGCTTAAGCTAAACACTTAACAGCGACCGTCCGCGGAGGGTAGCCGGATCCACTCTGCGTTCGGTCATAAAGTCCGGCTAGGATGCTGAGGCGCTTCGAGAGGCATCCGAAACTCAACTGGAGCTGCGTTGTCCCTGAGTCCTGTACCGAGACGCTGGGGCGACTAAGACAAAATCGGCACTGAGCCTGGAGAAAGCGGCGGTCCGGCTTTTCGGACCCGGGGGGCGGCTCCCCGGCAGCTCCACCATGTGAATGCGACATCCCGTTCGGGGTGTCGCATTTTTTCTTGGCAGTCAAAGCGGCCTGGGGTTTGGAATGACCTCGCCGTACGAAGTGAGGAACAGTGAACCCCGTGAAAGCCGCCGCCATTGCGCTGTGCTTGACCCTCGGCGCTTGCCACGCCAACACCGATCGGGGAACGAGCACGAAATCTCCGGAAGCCTCAGCGACGGTCGTGGCAACGGGCACCAACCGGGTCGTGGAACAGCAGACGATTGGCAGAGCAACGCGCTGCATCGTCAATGACGATGTGGGACCACCGAGCTTTCTTGTCGCGGACATCGGCAAGGCTGGCGTTGCGCGGCTAAAGCCGCGCCAAGCGGCCATGGCACGTTCGATCGCCCACGATATCCATTCCCGCACCTTGCGATTTCTCGTGTTCAAGAACGGCGAGTTCATCGTCTTCGACGCGGAGAACGGACCTTGTGAACCAGATGCACCCGGATATCCCGTTCTGAACGAGAGCTGCAACGCCGCGTACTCTCCGACGGACAATTTCGACCACGCCGGCGCCTACGCGAGTTGCTACCCAAGCCCGCGTCCTTGGCTGACGGGTCCGCATCGTGACACTCTTGTGGCGCAATCAGAAGAAACGTACCAACCGATTCTGCCGGATGGCACCTTCGGCGCGCGAGTGGGCGCGGGAATTGAATGCGTGCCCTTCGGACAGCGAAAGGTCGAGCCTCCAGAAAGCTATGCGGTGGCCGACATCGGTCGCCCTGGCGTTCCGCGGCTCAGCCCCAAGCAGATGCGCCTCGTGCGCGATATTCGCCGCTACGTCAAATCGCCGCACCTCCGATTCGTCTCGTACAGCGATGCCTATTTCATGGTGTATGACGCCGTCGCAGGCGCATGCGTCGATACAGCGCCGGGCTACCCCGTGCTCAACGGCAGCTGCTATGAGTACTATGAGCCCGGAGAAGACCCGCGATTCACCACCAATGTTCCCACGTGCAATAAAGTCGCCGAGCGCCGCCCGTGGATGAAGAGCGTAACTCCCCACTAGGCGCTGTGCGAAAATGATGGCGAAGTTTCGGCCCTGCTACCCCGCTGCTCGCCCCCGAGTCCCGCAAAGCCGTTAGGCGGTCTCGGGACCTTCGCGCAGTATTCGTGCGTAGTTTGCCATCGAGCGGTTATAGCGTGGCAGATGTTTGGCGAGCGCGCCGACGGCAACGCCGACGGCTTCGCGTTCGTGGCCTGTATCGGCGAGCGCCAACGCCAAGACCGCCGCGACGGCATCATCCAGTGCGTCGGACGTGCGGGCTTGTTCGCCGCGTAACAGTGCCACGCTTTCTTCGGCCTGCCCGAGATTGCGCAGTGAACTCGCGAGTTGGATCGTCGCGCGTCGCCTGCGAACGCCCGTAAGCCCGCTCGAGAGTGCCTCGCGATAGAGCGGAGCTGCTCGGTCTGAAAAACCGGTGGAATCGAACGCACAGGCGCGCTCGAACGCTGCAAGGGGATCGCCGTCAGGCCGTTCGCTTGCTAACGCATCAATCTTCGCGCGAAAGTCTTCCGGCTCGCAGTCGTCGAGCGCGGACCAAGCAACGACGACACGCTCTTCCCAGTCGCTCGGCGGCTCGTTCATCGTTCGCCGTCATTCGTCGGCCGGCAATATCCCCCTAGACGTAGGCGTTTATCGCGAGCAGGTGTCGACGGACGTGATCGTTTTCCCGCCCGTGTGTACCGTTGCGTGCAGCGTGTATGCGGTTGCTGAGACGCGATCGAACGTGACTGCAATGCTTGCGTCGGGGTAGACACTGCGGTAGGCGATGTGGTTTGGATTCTTGCCGGTCGCGTGTAGGATCGTGGCGTTTCCGTGATCGTCGAGAACGACCGCCGTCCAGGCGCCGTGCTGCGGGTCATACGCGAGCAGCTCTTCGTCGCCGCCGCCGCCCGCCCACGAGGTGGTCTGCCGCAACGCGTGGCCGTTGAGATCGGAGGCGTACGTGTTGTCGTAGGCCATGCGTATCGCTCCGCCGCGGTACGTGCAGTGCCAGGTACCGACGAGGGAGTGCAGCCCGGCCAACGGAGACGTTGTCGCCGGCAATCCCGCAGTCGGCATGAGGGACGCGAGTATCACGCCAAGAGCCATGTATATCTTCCGCATCGTGGTGCGCCGTTCGACGGCAGATTGCGGGTCTCCGGTGAAGTCGTCCTCGTTCACCATATCGAGATTCCGCGTGCGGTCATGTCGAGGGACCTCACGCCCACGAGTGAATGAGCGTCGCTTACGCTGATCCTTCAGCGCCGAGATGGGGCTTCTCGGAAGCCGGTGCGCCGTAGCCGAAGAGCAGCGGATAGACGAAGCCCGCCAGCGCGCCGCCGACGAGCGGCGCGAGCCAGAATAGCCACAACTGTTGGAGCGCCCAACCGCCTTCGAACAAGGCCGGACCAGTACTGCGCGCCGGGTTCACCGACGTATTCGTGACCGGAATCGAGATGAGGTGGATGAGCGTGAGTGCGAGGCCGATCGCGAGCGGCGCGAAGCCGCCTGCCGCGCGGCGATCCGTCGCGCCGAGGATGACGATCAAGAACATGAACGTCAAGACGAGTTCGCAGATGGCGCACGCAATCAAACTGAAGTGACCCGGTGAGTGGTCGCCGAATCCATTGCTTGCGAATCCGCCCGCGAGCGAGAAATCCGGCGAGCCGCTCGCGATCGCGTAGAGGACGGTTGCGGCGATGCTCGCTCCGATCACTTGCGCGACGATGTACGGCACGACGTCGCGCCCGGCGATGCGGCGCGCCGTCCACAGGCCGATGGTCACTGCCGGGTTGAAGTGAGCGCCGGAGATGCTGCCCAGCGCGTAGGCACCGGTCACCACGGTGAGCCCGAAGGCGAGTGCGACGCCGGCGAACGCGATTCCGAGCTTCGGGAACCCGGCCGCGAGCACGGCTGCCCCGCAGCCGCCGAGCACGAGCCAGAACGTGCCCATCAGCTCGGCCGTCAGCCGGCGCGCGAGTGGTGATTCCATGGCACGGAGAGTAGCACAAGCGCGCACCCTCGGAAAGTGCTCCCGCGCGCAGACGCCCGGCTCGCGCGCTTACGAGACGAGTGCGTTCGTGCCGCGGGCCTGGGTCGGGTCGAAGTCGCTGATCGGAACGGGACGTCCCAGGTGGAAGCCCTGCAGGTGGTCGCTCCCGAGGAAGGAGAGGGCGCGGCACTGGGCGGCCGTCTCGACACCTTCCGCGGTGACGCTCAGCCCCAGCGTATGGGCGACCGCGATGATCGATCGCGCAATCGCCTGACCGCGCTCGCCTTCGATGTCGCGCACGAACATGCGGTCCATCTTGAGCACGTCGACGTCGAAGCGCTCGAGGTACGCAAAGCTGCTGTAGCCGGTCCCGAAGTCGTCGATCGCGATGCGAATTCCGGAGCTGCGAATCGCTTGGAGCACTTCGAGCGCCACGCCGACGTCGGTCATGATCGCCGCCTCCGTGATCTCGATTTGCAGCCTCGCCGGGTCGGCGCCCGTCTCGCGCAAGACGCTCTCGATCAGGTCGGTGAAGCCGCCTTGCGCGAGCTGGCGCGGCGAGACGTTGACGGCGACATCGAGCGCGATGCCGTGGCTCTGCCAGGTGACGAGCTGTTCGCAGGCGGCACGCAGAACCCACGCACCGAGCGGCACGATGACGCCGCTCTCTTCCGCCGCGACGATGAACTCGCCCGGCAGGCACAGTCGGCCGTCCTCGTCGACCCAACGCACCAGTGCCTCGGCGCCGACCAGGGCGTTGGTCCGTGCATCGACCACGGGCTGATAGTGCAGGACGAAGCGCTCGTCGTCGATCGCTTTGCGGAGCCGGTTGGGAAGGTGATGCCGCTGTTCGGTCGCCGCGTGCATGGCACTGGTAAAGAACTGATAGCGACCCGGGAGATCGCGTTTGGCTTCGTACATCGCCGTATCGGCGTTGCGGATGAGGACGTCGGGCCCGTTGCCGTCGTCCGGATAGACGGCGATCCCCGCACTCACCGCGACGAGCAACTCGAGGTCCCCGACGTCCACTGGGTCAGCGACCGAGCTGATGAGCGCCTGCGCGAACTGCGCGACGAACTCCGACTCACGCACGGCGGGAACGACCGCGACGAACTCGTCGCCGCCCCATCGCGCCAACATGCCATCTGCCGGGAGCACGGCGAGAAAGCGCCGGCTGATCTTCTGCAGCAGGCGGTCTCCAACGTGGTGTCCGAGCGTGTCGTTGATGTCCTTGAAGCGGTCGAGATCCAGGAAGATCACCGCGACACGCGAGCCGTCGCGCGCCGCAGCGTCGATCGCACCCGCCAGCCCTTGCCACAGCGTCGTACGATTCGGCAGATTGGTGAGCGCATCGAACTGCGCCAGATGGACGAGCGCATCTTGCACCGTCTGCAACTGGGCTTTCACGCGTTGCGCTTCGAGCCGGCTGCGGATCTCGCTCTGCTGCATCCGGATCCGCATCGCAGCGGGGGCGAACGCGACCAGGTAGCCCGCACCGAAGATGCCGAGCGTCGCGAGGTTCATCGGGGTCCCGAATATGCCATGCGCCGCAGAGTAGACCGCCTGTGCGAGGAATGCGAAGGCGAACACGACGACGAGGTCGATCGTGCGGAAGAACGCCTGTTGCGCGGCGACGATCACGACGAGTGCGGAAGCGACGTACGCGTAATGATTGCCGCTGTTGACCACCAGGATCGCGATGACCAGCACCGCCATCATCGCGTTGAGTGTTTGCAAGGTGACCGCGTATCGCCGCAGGCCCCGGAAGGTTAGGACCGCAGCGACGAGCAGCAGCGAGAACCCGGCACTGACGCAGCGCAGCACCAGCGAGTCGGATCCCGGTGGGACGCCGGGGAGGTCCCGTAAGACAAAATGGAACAGCGGCAGCAACACCGCAATGAGTCCCGAGTAAATGAACAGGGACGCGGTGGCGTTGCGCTCGAGCCAACGGGCGTAATCCGGGTCGGCGGGCGTCCCCACCACCCGGTATGGGCTGCGGCGCCGGGCCACTCCTATAAGCAGGCGACCGGTTTACACGTTCCTAACCGACGGCACGACGCGTCCGATGTCCTCAGAATCGGAGGCGAGGCCGCCGGCAGTTCAGAAGCCGCGGAGTGTGGCCGACGTAACACTGCTCGAGGATCGTCTCGAGATCAAGATCTCCGTGATTGACGCTTTGCTGGGTTTCCACGGGTCGTTTTCGATCCCGTACGCGCACATCACCAATGCATACGTGAGTGGGTTCGAGGATCTCGAGCTGCAGTACAAGCTCGAAGGGACGAACGCAGGCTTTTACAAGACGGTCGGGATGTTCGCCAACCCCGAGGGCGTCATCTACGTCGACGCGAGTGGCGCCCGCGACTGTCTCGTCGTCGAAACGCGGGGCGAGCGGTTCCCTCGCATTGCGGTGCAGCTGCCCGCGGGCGAGGACCCGAACGCGGTCGCGCACGCGATCATCGCGCGCATCCCGGACAGCGGCCCGGTCGAGTGAGTGCGGCCGCGCTCGCCGAGCTGGTCGCGGAGACGGCGCTCACCTCGGGTCGCGTGCTGGAGAAGAACGGCTTTGTCGTCATCGGGTTAGTCTTCGCCGACGGCGCGGTTGCGGCCGGCGGCCTTGCCCAGGTAGAGTCGGCGGTCGGCGGTCCGGAGCAGATCCGCGGCCGTCGTTGCGTCGAGCGGCAGCGTTGCGACACCGACCGTGACCGTGATCGCCGCACTGTTCGCGCCGGCCCATCCGGTCGCGCACGCCTGCGGGACTTCGACGACGATGCGCTGCGCCGACGCGTTCGCTTCGGCGAGGCCCGTCTGCGGAAGCAGGACGGCGAACTCGTCGCCGCCGTAGCGGCACACGCAGTCCGACGAGCGTAAGCAGGAGACCAGCGTGCTCGCGATCCGCTGCAGCACCAGATCGCCCTCGGCGTGACCGAAGGCGTCGTTGGTCCGCTTGAACGAGTCGACGTCGACCATCAGGATGCTCAGCGACTGATCGGCTTGGCGCGCGATTTCGGCGTGCCGTTCGAGCGCGTCGTCGAAGTAGCCGCGGTTGTAGACGTTGGTGAGCGCGTCGCGCTCGATGAGCTTCTGGAGTTCCTCATAGCCATGGCGGTAGGTCAAGACGCGCAAGGTCGAGCCAAGCCCACGGGCCTCGCCCATCAGCACGCCTTCCGATTCGCCGAAGATGGCGAGGTAGCCGGCGAGCAGCGCTGAGTAGATCAAGGCCGAGCCGGTCTTCCCGATCACTTGCGAGGCGAGGATCGTCCAGAACGACGGATGACCAGCGAACGACGCCGTCACGAACGCCGCCGAGTCGAACCAGAGGGTGACGGTGAGGGCCAGGAGGACGCGGATGAAGACGTTGCGTGTGAAGCGGCTGACGAACTCGTAGAGCAGGCACACGAGCAGCGTGTCCAGGTAGAGCACGATCGCGCTGGCGGCGACGATGCGCGGCTGGAGCTCGAACAGCTTCGGCACCAGGTGATAGGTATTGACGGCGATTGGCGAGTGCAGCTGCGCGGCGGCGAAGAGCGTGAGCGGCAAGAGCAGCACGTTGGCGGCGACCAGGCCGTAGATGAGCTTGCGCGCCTCGAGCGCATCGGAGATCAAGTAGACGTACAGCACGAGAAACAGCGTCGCCGGGAACAGCACCACGGAGCCGGGGCTGACCAAGAGCCACGGCGTCAGTTGGAGGTAGACGTCCGATGCGAGCAGCGCAGCGGTCTGGAAGATGCCGCCGAAGATGATGTAGACCAGCGCGGGGCCGAGCCGGCCGCGCAGACGAAACGCAACCAGCAAGAGGACGCCGATAAACGCCGTTTCCGCGGCCAGTAACGCGATCTGCTGCGCCGCCATCGCCGGGAAGTTAGGCCGGCCCGCGGCGCGCTCCTTGCGGTCAGGTCACCGAGAGCGGGGCGGTCTCGAGCCCGCGGTCATCGTAGTCGGACGCGGCGGTGGCGTCGGCGGCGCGCCGCAGGTGCAGCGCATCGCAGATGGGCGTGAGGACGACCGCGACCACGAGGTTCGTCACCAATGCATAGATGGCGGCGTAGGCGGGGTAGGTCGCACCGCCGAGGGACAGCGGGAAGACCGAGCTGAAGTGCTGTGACGCCGCCATGGTGGTGCCGACGATCATGCCGACCAGCCAGCCCGCGAACAGGGCCCGGGCGTGGAACCAGCGGCCGTACAGGCCGAAGACGACGGCCGGGAAGGTCTGCAGGATCCACACGCCGCCCAACAGCTGCAAGTTGATCGCGAACTGCAGCGGGATGAAGACGATGAACGCGAGCGCGCCGAGCTTCACGACCAGCGAGGTCAGCTTGGCGACCTGCGACTCTTCGCCGGGTGTCGCGCCTTGGTGGACGTAGCGCACCCAGATGTTGCGCGTGAACAGGTTCGCGGCCGCGATCGACATGATGGCGGCGGGGACCAGCGCGCCGATCGCGATCGCGGCGAAGGCGAAGCCGACGAACCACGAGGGGAACATCGCTTGCAGCAAGAGCGGCACCGCGAGGCTGGTGTTCTTCGGCGCGATCCCGGCAGCCAGCGCCATGAAACCCAGCAGCGCGATCAGCCCTAAGAGGAAACTGTAGGCCGGCAATAGGGCCGCATTGCGGCGGATCACGTCGGCGCTGCGCGAGCTGAGGACGCCGGTGATGCTGTGCGGATAGAGGAAGAGCGCCATCGCCGAGCCGAGCGCAAGGGTCGCATACGCACCGAAACCCGCCGGCGAGATCAGGATCGAGCCGGGCTTCGGGTGGGCGGCCAGCGCCGCTTGCGCGGCGGCGAAGATGTGTCCGAATCCGCCGAGCTTGAGCGGAATCACGATCACCGCGACGATCACCGTGATGTAGATCAGCGTGTCCTTGACGAGCGCGATGATCGCCGGCGCGCGCAGGCCGCTGGTATACGTATAAGCGGCGAGGATGACGAAGGCGATGATCAGCGGCAGGTCGGCGGCCAGACCGGTGCCGGTGATGCCCATCGCCTGCAGCACCACCTGGATGCCGACCAGCTGCAGCGCGATGTACGGCATCGTCGCGAGCAAGCCGGTGAGCGCGATCGCGAGCTCGAGCGCGCGACTGCCGTAGCGGCCGTGCACGAAGTCGGCCGGCGTGACGAAGTTGTGCCGGTGACAGACCGCCCAGAGGCGCGGCATGAACAGCAGCGCGAACGGATAGATCAGCACCGTGTAGGGCACGGCGAAAAAGCCGACCGCGCCGCTGCCGAACATCAGCGCCGGCACGGCGATGAACGTGTAGGCGGTGTAGAGATCGCCGCCCAGCAGAAACCAGACGATGAGCGTACCGAAGCGGCGGCCGCCCAGCCCCCACTCGTTGAGGTTGTGCAGATCGGCGCGCCGCCAGCGAGCCGCCCAGAATCCCAAGACCGTCACGACCACGAAGAGCAGGACGAAGACGGTCAGCGCCACGCCGTCGATCACCGGTCACCCCCTCGCGTCGCCACGTACACGATCGCGGTGAGGCCCGCGCTCACGAACAGCCAGAGAAACTGGTACCAATAGAAGAAGGGGAATCCCCACAGCGACGGCGTCGCCGACAGGTAGAATGGCAGCAGCAGCGCGATGAAGGGGATGATCAGCAGCGCGTACCAGCGCGCATCCGGCGTTCGCGAGCGCATGTCAGGTCCTCGTTGCTCCGCGGCGTTGGCGTTGGAAGGTCGCGACTTCGGGTGTGGGCATCGAGGGTGTCCAGGGTGCCTTCGGTGCCGGCAGCGAGCGGAGGCGCGCTTCGACCAGGCGCAACTCGGCGAGCGTGTCGGGCATCGCCGGGATGCTCGTGTCGGGCGGTTGACCGAAGCCGAAAGCGGTCGTCAGGTCCCCGCACGTCTGGCGCCGCCACGCGGTCAGATGCGGAATTTCAACGCCGAACCGCGCTTCGAGAAACCGCAGGGTCGAGGTGTGGTCGAAGGTGTCGCCGCAGACCCAGCCGCCGCGCGAGAACGGCGAGACCACCAGGCACGGCACCCGGAAACCCAGGCCGATCGGCGCGCCGCCGATGAACT
>JBEKAU010000030.1:0-10895 GCA_050015755.1 Vulcanimicrobiaceae bacterium
CTCGAGGTCGACGTGAGCGGTCTGGACGTCCACGAGCACGTGACCGCCGGCGACGTGAAGCTGCCCAAGGGCTTCACCCTGCTGACGGCGCCCGAGACGCTGGTCGCCGGCGTCGAAGCCAGCCGCGCTGAGGTCGCCGAGGAAGCTGCCGGAGCCACGCCGGCCGCCGCCGCCGCACCGGCCGAACCCGCCGCCTCCGCGAGCTAACCCGCGATCGACGAGCTCTTCCTCGTCGTCGGGCTCGGGAATCCGGGTCGGCAGTACGCGCGCACGCGCCACAATCTCGGCTTCATCGTCGTCGACGCCCTGGCCGAGAAGTGGGGCGTGGGCGCGCGTGACTGGCAGAAGAAAAGCCAGACGCTCATCGCGCTCGACCGCCCGCACCGCACGATCCTGGTCAAGCCCCAGGCCTACATGAACCTGAGCGGCCCCCCGACCCAAGGGATCGCGACGTTCTACAAGGTCCCGCCGCCGCGCATCCTGGTGATCGTCGACGAGCTCGACCTGCCGTGGGGGACGCTGCGGATGCGCGCCGAGGGCTCGAGCGGCGGCCACAACGGGCTCAAGTCGCTGATCGAGGTGTTCGGCACCGGCTTTCCGCGGCTGCGCATCGGGATCGGACGCGCGCACGACGGCGATGCGATCGACCGCGTGCTCGGCGAGTTCACACCGCAGGAGAGCGAGGAGCTCGCTGCGCTGGTCGCCCGCTGCGTCGAGGGCGTGGAGCTGTGGCTGAGCGAGGGCGTCGCCGCGGCCATGAATCGCGTGAACGTGAGAGTCTGAGCAGAGCGGCGCGATTCGCCGCGCGGGCCGCCGATAATCGCGGTACATGCCTCGCTTCGTGATGCTCGCGCTCACCGCGCTGCTCGTCGCCGCACCGCTCGCCGTCCCCGCCGACGACGACCCCGATGCGCTCGCCACCGCGTCCGCTCGCGCGCTGGCAGCCGACGTCAACGCGGCGCGGGCCGCGCACGGCCTGCCGGCGCTGGCGCTCGACATGCGTCTCTCGCGCTTCGGCCTCGCGCTCGCCGACGCGATGGTCCGCCGGCACTACTTCGGCCACACCGATCCTGACGGCATCACCTTCGCCGACCGGGTCCGCGCGGCGGGGCTGCTGGACCGCTTCGCGGCCGAGAACATCGCGCTGGACATCGACGAGACCCACGCCAATGCTGCGCTGCTCCACAGCCCCGGCCACTACCGGAACATCATGGACCCGCGCGCGCGCCGGCTCGGCGTCGCGGTCGTCGTCAACGAAGACGGCGAACTGGTCCTTGTCGAAGAGTTTGCAGGCTGACCGCGCGCCGCGGGCGCGGTAGGAGCTCGGCCGCCCCTGCCGGAAGGACGAGCGACCCGAAGCCTTCTCGGCGCGGGTCTGCACATGTTCGCTCGGGGTGTGATGACATGAAGCATTGTCGCGTGGTCGCGATTGGACTCGTCGGGTTGCTCACGACGTTTCTTCTGCTCGTCCTGCTGCTGCCGGATCACGGCGCGACCGGATTCGGCCGAGCCGATTCCGGCGTGGCCGAAGCGCAACCGGCGGGGACGTGCGGTATCGTCCCGTCACACTTCACCTGGCCGGCGGCGGAGACCAGCTGGGAAATCTTTGCAGCCATCAACTGCCGCATGCTCGGCACGAATCACTTGGCGTGGGAGAACTGGCCCGAGCAGACCGTCGTGTACAGCACGGCGCCGCTCACGGGTCGCACACCGGTGCGCCGTTTCCATACCAGCTTGCTCGAGCGTGCGTTGACGCATCGGGGCGTCGGACGCGCGCTCGTCATCGACCCCAGCCAGGATTGCGCACCAATGGGCGGACAGAACTTCATTCCCGCCGCGGTGCAGCAACAGATGGCGGCCTTTACCATCTGCGAGGAAGTGCATCTCGATCCGACGGCCGCACGATTCATTCGTTCGCACGGTTATCAGCATCGCTCGGTGCAAGCCGCGGCAGCCGACATCGAGTTTCCGACGTCCGCCGTCGAGGTGAAGGCCGATTGGATCCCGGCCACCGACTTCAAGACGCCGCCGTTCTCGTGCACCAATCCGCCTGCCGACCTGTATGTCGAATCGGTCGTAACCAACGGGACGCCGGTGTGCTACGCGCTCGTCGGCATGCACATCAACTCGAAGCTGCTCCCGGATTGGGTCTGGGCGACGTTCGAGCCGCAGAACGCGCTGACCAACTCGATGCGCTGCAAGCTCTACGGATCGTGCCAGGACGGGTGGGGCGCGCGGCCCCCGGTGAGCAGGGGCGGTACGACGGTGCTCACGCCGGCGGCACTGGCGCTCATGAACAGTCCGCTCGTGCCGCGCGCGTTCCTCAACTACCGGCTCGACGGCGCGCAGACGCACTTCTTACTCCCGACCGGACAGCCGTCGCTGCTCGGCAGCTCCATCATCGAGGGCGAGAACGCGGGCGTCGCGGTCGGTCAGGCCTCGTGCATCACCTGTCACTCATCCTCGTTGATCAACGGCCCGGTGAAGACCGACGCGGTCTCCTATTTCGGAGCCACCGGCATCAAGCTGATCGGCACGGCCTGTCAGCCGAATCAGGGCTGGCACAAGCGTGATTTCGTCTGGTCGATGCTCCTGGCGTCGCCGGCGGGGCCGACGCCGGCGCCGTCCGTCCCATGCCATTGACCCAAACGGGGTAAACGTTCCGACCAGTTCAGCCGTTGTAAGAGGAAAGGAGACCTCGCATGGAGCTGAGCGGTCGCACGATGGTGATCCGGGTCGACGAAGCGACCCTGGGTGCTGACGGGACCACGTTCTTCAGCGATCTGGTGTTCCTGGGCAACTTAGGGATGCGGCCCGTCGTCGTCGCGCCCACCGCCGCCGCAGCCCGCGCGGTCGTCCGAGCGATGAACCGCAGCGGCGACACTGCCGTCGGCCTCTCGGGTGCCGACGCCGGCATGATCCCGGCCGCGGCCGGCGCGATCGGTGCCGTGCAAACGAAGCTGCTCTGCACGCTGCTCGACGCCGGCTACGTCCCGGTCATCGAACCGCTCGCGTTCGGGTTCACCGGCACCGACGTCGCGGTCGCCGCCGACGACGTTGCGCAGTCACTGGCCAGCGCGGTCGGCGCGGCCCGCGCGATCTTCTTCAACGACCAGGGTGGCGTCATCGACCACAAGACACGCCTGCTCGTCGAGCAGCTCACCCCGGCCGAGGCGCTCGAGATCGCCGCCGACCGCAGCTTGCCGGAAGACCTGCGCGGTGCGGTACGAGCCGCGGCGCTGGGCGTGCGCGGCGGCGTCGGGGCGGCCCAGATCTGCGACGGCCGGGTCGCGCACGCGACCATCGTCGAATTCTTGACCTCGCGCCACATGGGCACCCAAGTTGCGGGTACGGTCTACACGGGGTGATCTCGGAGCCTTCCTCATGTCCGAATCCCGTCGTTCGCTCCTAGCGACCGCCCTGGTGTGCTCGGTGCTCCTCGTCCTGCCGGTCACCGCCGTGGTCGCCTCGTTCTTGGTGCGCGACGCCTTGGCGCCGATCGCGGAGGACGCCGGCCAGGCCACTCCGGCCAAGCGCGACGATCTCCCGTTCGGCTTCGTCGTCTGATCGACCGCCGGCGGCGCGCTGGCGAAAGATACGTCGTTCGGCCGGCCCGCGGCCGATGCTAGAATGCGGCATGGTCACCCGGAGCAGTCACGGCAACCTGCCGCGCACGAACGCCGCGCGGGCGATCGCGTGGGCGGTCGCCTCACGCGAGGCGAGCGCCGACGAACTGCGCGGCGGCGACGTCGTCGACGTCATCGAGCACGCCGACGGTTCGGCGCTGCTGCTGCTGGCCGATCTCTCGTCGAAGGGCCGGCCTGCCGACGACGATGCGTGGCTCCTCACGCAAGCGTTCCGCGCCGTCGCCGACGATCCGCGCGGCCCGGCGTGGATACTGCGGATGCTCAACCGGCTGCGCTTCGGCTCCGCGCCGTCCCCGTTCGACGTCACGATCGCAGCGGCGTTCGTCGCACTCGTCGACCGCCGCTCGTCCTCGCTCACCTACGCCGCTGCCGGGCACGACCTCGCGCTGATCGTCGACGGCGACGCGCATCGTCACCTGGACCCGACCGGCCCGCTGCTGGGCGTGAGCGCCGACGCGATCTTCAGCGAGCGCGTCGTCCGCTTCGCCGATCGCGACGTTCTGGTCGTCGCCACCGACGGCTTCACCGAATGCCGCAACCGGCTCGACCGCGAGCTCTTCGGCTCGCGCGGCGTCGCTGCGGCGGCACGCACGCGCGCGGGCGATACGCCCCTGACGATCTGCGAGCGCATCGCACGCGCGGCCGATCGCTTCTGCGGCGAACACTACCGCGACGACGCGACCGTCGCCTCATTCGGGTTTATCGTTTAGCCGCAGTCCGTCCAGAATGAGCTGGATCTCCGCGTTCGGCCCGTACGTGAGGCCGTGGCGCAGCACGGCAATCGCTTCGTCGCGTTTCCCCGTCATCAACAGCGCGAAGCCCAGATACTCATCGGTGAACGCGTCCTCACTCTTCGCGGCGATCGCGGCACGCTCGTCGCGTACCGCGGCCGTGTATTCGCCCAACCGGGCCTCGGCCGCGCCACGGACGCTGTACGCATAGCCATTCGGACCGGCACCGAGCACGACGTCCTCGTCGGCAACCGCGGCACGAAACTGGCCGTCGTCGAAGTATGCCATGCCACGGATCTGCCGCGCGTAGTCGTCCTTCGGGACGAGCGCCAAGGCGGCCGTCTCGTCGTCGATCGCACCTCGTTCGTCGTCCATGTCGTCCCGAACCACGCCTCGCATCGCAAGCGCCCATGCGTCGTGCGCGTCCAGCGTGAGCGCGGCCGATAGGTCGCTCAGCGCATCGGCGTCGTCGTTGGCGTAAAAGTGCGCGGCGCCACGGTACTCGTAGGCGAACGCACTCGGTCGCATCTCGATCGCGCGCGTCTCGTCCTCGACGGCGTTGACGTATTCGCTGCGGTAGAAATAGGCCCCGCCGCGAATTTCATACGGCAGCGGCACGTCGCGCATCGCGAGCAGCACGACGGTTTCGTCGCGAACGGCCGTGTCCTCGTCCCCGTTCTGGTAGGACGCCATACCGCGGAGCAGCCGCGCGAAGGCGTCTTGCGGCGCAACCTGCAAGCGCTGCGAGGCGAGCCGGATGACACCGGGCAGGTCGTTGCGCCGCCACGTCTGTGCAATGGCGATGTCCTCTGGACCGAGCGTGATGGTCGTCGGCGCGAGCGGCATGTCGGGAGCGACCGGGGCGACGGGGGACGTGAGCGCCGGCGGACCCGAAGGAGTCGAGGGAGCTGCCAACGCAGGCGCGGACATCGCGGCGAGAATCGCGGCGATCGCGAGCGCCGTCCGTTTCATCTAGCTCGAGGTTCCCGGGCAGGGGTCGGCGGTGCCGGCGGCTTGCGCGATGCGCGCGCCGAGTGGGGCCGTGTCGTCGAAGTACCAGCGCACGCTGCGGCGTCCGCAGAGCGGCTCGAGCGCGTCGTCGGCTTCGCGGACGAACAGACGCACCGTCGCGGCGCGATTGGCGCCGGCGGCCAGCGCGCGCGTGTCGGCCGCGGTTTCCAAGCCGCGGTGGTATGCCGTGTAGAGCGGATAGGTGACGATCGCGACGATGCCCAGGAACGTAGCCACCAGCGCGAGCCGCGAGAGCACGTCGTCGTCGCGGCGGAAACCGACCCGGTCACTGAGCGCAACGGCGATCGCACAGGTGACGATGAACAGCAGCGTCGCGATCAGCGTTTGGCGCAGATTGTCCTCGCGCGCGACGTCGGCGTCGGCGTGATCGAGCGCGGCGGCCAGCTCGGGCGTGGTCACGTGCTCGAGCGTCGCGTCGCTGACGCTGACCTTGTCCGTCGGGCCGATTCCGGTCGCAGCGACCCGCATCGCGCCGCTGCGCGTGGCCGTCGCGACCATCTCGACCGGCGTTCCGGGGACGCCGAGCCGCGCTGCCTCACGCGCGGCGAGCGCGCTGAGCGTGTGCGGCGTCGTCTTCTGCGGCGGTCCGAACGGAAGCAGCGGCGCGACGGTGGCACCGCCGACTGCTCCGACCAGCAACAAGCCGGTGACGATCGCGTACCACAGGTGCGTGCGCTCGACCAGGCCGAGCACGACGACGACGATCAGCGCGCCGAAGAACGCATCGACTGCGAAGCGCCCGAGATAGCCGAGCAGCCATTGCGAGGCGAGCTGATGGGTGACGCCGACCGCGAACCCGATGCGATAGCTGGCGAACGCGAACGGCAGCGCCGCCAGCGCGCTGACGATGCCCAACACGGCGCCGAAGACGGCGCGGTGCGCGGCCCGGTTGCGGGTTCGGCGCCGCATCGCGTCGCGGATGCGGGCGCCGGTACCCGAACGCCACAGCCACCAGAACGCGAGCACCTGGGCGAGTCCCCAGCCGGCCTCGGCGCCGTGGCGCAGGTCGGCGATGGCGCGCGCGCGCCGCTGGCGGCCCGGGTCGACGAGCCCCGGCGCGGTGCGGGTCAACAGCGCTTGCGTCGTGAGCGCGTCGACCCGCGCGTCGAGCCGCGTGCGTGCCTGCGCCTGTGCCGCCGGTGGGCGCAGGGTGACCACGCACGCGAGCGCGAGCAGCAGCACGCAGCACAGCCGCCGCATCGGAAATCTACTCGTGAGCCACCAGTTCGTCGGGAAACTCCGTCGCGTGCTCCTGCGGGAATCGCTTGCGGTACTGCAGCCAGCCGCGAAAGTTTCCCGACCATGCGTTGCCGTCGCGCAACGGGGTCGCCACGTGTTCGAACGGTGACCAGTGCCCGTTGGCACCCCCGCCCAGCAGCTTGTCGTACAAGTCGAGATCCTTGGCGTGATCGCGTGTCCCGTCGTGCGAGAGGTACGAGACGCGCGCGCTGCGTGCGACGCTGATCTTGAGCCGCTCGTCGAGCGGAAGCGTCGCCTCTTCGTCCTCGACGATCAGCGGCGTGTGCCAATCGCCGACCCCGAGCGTGCGCGGGGTGCTGGCGTGGTAGGCATCGAGCATCATCTGCGCGATGTGGCGCAGCTCGGGTTGCGCATCCTCGTGGGTGCGCTGGGTGAAGAAGTTCGCCCACTCGGTGGCCGTGATGATGACCGTGATCCACGCGAACGGCTCGAGGATCCGATTCACCAGCTGCTTGTGCAGGTTGATGTCGGCCGCGGCGAGCCGCTCGGCGTGGCCCAGGGCGTCCTCGAGCCCACGTTGCCACTCGGCCTGCGCCAGCGCCCGGGTCGGCTCGTCGATCTCCTCGCGGGCCTGCATCCCGGCCTGGTTCCGGCCCCACCACAGCGGCATGGCCGGCTCGGCACGGACGGCCTCGATCATCTTACGGATCGGAATCGCGCGCGAGGAGGCCGCGTTGCGCGAGAAGACCCGGTGCGTCATCAGCTCGCTGTGGATGAACCGCGGGTAGCGGACCTCCATCGTCGTCAGCCGGACGCTCGCCGGCGACACGCTGTCCAGGAGCACACGCGCGGAGAAGCCCATCAGCGCCCCGTTCGCCGCCCCGGTGGGCGGACCATGGGGGTCCCGCGTCCGCGAAGGATTTCTTCATGACATGAGGGAGCGCGGGCGGCCGCGAAGATTGGGGGTCCATGTGGCGCGAGGTCATCCGACCGACCACGGTCGCGGAAGCACTCCAGACGCTGGCCCAGTATGGGTCCGGCGCCCGCATCGTTGCGGGCGGCACCGACGTCCTCGTCGAGCTGCAGCGTGGCGTCAAGCTGACCACGACCCTCATCGACGTCTCGGCACTGCGCGAGCTGCGCTACGTCCGCCAGGACGGTGACCTGGTCGCCATCGGAGGCCTGGCCACCCACAGCGACCTCCTCGCCGCGCCGTTCGCTCGCACGGCCGCCCTCCCGCTGGCGCAGGCCTGCATCGAGGTCGGCGCCCCGCAGATCCGCACTCGTGCGACCCTGGCCGGAAACCTGGCGACCGCTTCGCCTGCCAACGACACGATCGCGCCGCTGCTCGCGCTCGACGCCGAGCTGGAGCTGCTCTCGCAAACCGGCGCCCGCACGGTGGCGATCGAGGACTTCTTCACCGGCTTCCGCCGCACCGTGCTGCAGCCCGACGAGCTGATTCGCGAGATTCGCTTTCGCGCGCTCTCGCGCGAACGCCGCGGCGTGTTCATCAAACTCGGCCTGCGCCGGGCGCAGGCGATCTCGGTGATCGACATCGCGGTCGTGCTGACGTTCGCGACCGACGGCAGCGTCGCCGACGCGCGGCTAACGCTCGGGTGCCTGGCGGCGACCGTCGTGCGTGCTCGCTCCGCCGAGGCGGCGTTGATCGGGCGGCGACTCGACGCGGCGACACGCGCGGAGGCAGCGCGGCTGGCGTGCGAGGACGCAAGTCCGATCGGCGACATCCGCGGCTCGGCCGATTACCGTCTCTTGGCGCTCGCCGCCCTGGTCACGCAAGCGCTCGAGCGGCTCGCCGACGGCCGCGAGGCCGACGGATTCCCGGCGGTGCCGGTGCTGCTGCACACGCCGTCGGTGCCGTACGACGCGATGCCGTTCGACGGCAAGATCGCGCTGACGATCAACGGCGCGCCGACCGTCCTGCACCGCGCGCAGCACAAGACGCTGCTCAACGCACTGCGCGAGAACGCCGGGCTGACCGGTGCCAAAGAAGGCTGCGCCGAGGGAGAGTGCGGCGCGTGCACCGTCTGGCTCGACGGCGCGGCGGTGATGTCGTGCCTGGTTCCGGCAGCCCAGGCGCATGGCGCGACGATCACGACGATCGAAGGCCTCGCCGACGGTGACGACCTGCATCCGCTGCAGCAGGCGTACATCGACTGCGCGGCCGTGCAGTGCGGCTTCTGCATCCCCGGCATGCTGATGGCCGGTGCGAAGCTGCTCGACGAACGCGCGACGCCGACCCTCGAGGACCATCAGGCCGCGATCAGCGGCAACATCTGCCGGTGCACCGGCTATCGCAAGATCCTCGACGCGATGGAACGCGCCGCGTCCTCGCTCGAAGCCGAGGAACCCGTGCCGGACGAAGTGGTGACCGCGTGAGGATCGTCGGCGCTCCGCTCGCACGCCCGGACGCGCGCGGCAAGGTCACCGGCGCAGCGCTCTATCCGGCCGACCTCGTGCGGCCCGAGATGCTGCACTGCAAATCCATCTTCTCGCACCGCCCGCATGCGCGCATCGACCGGATCGACACCCGCGCGGCGCTGGCGGTCGACGGCGTCGTCGCCGTCCTCACCGCTGCCGACGTACCGTACAATCACTACGGCCTGATCGACGCCGACCAGGAAGTGCTGTGCAGCGAGGTCGTGCGCTACGTCGGCGATCGCGTCGCGCTGGTGATCGCCCAGACGCCGGAGATCGCGACCCGCGCCGCGACGCTGGTGACGGTCGAGTACACCGACCTGCCGATCGTCGTCGATGCGCACGCCGCGATTGCGGAGGGTGCGACGCTCGTGCACCCCGCGCACGGCTCGAACGTCCTGATCCACCAGAAGATTCGCAGCGGTGACGTCGAGGCCGGCTTCGCGGCGTCGGATCTGGTGCTGAGCGCGACGTTCACCACGACCTGGCAAGAGCACGCGTACCTCCAGCCCGACGCCGGTATCGCGTACTACGAAGGCGAGACGCTGGTCGTCGAGACGGCCGGCCAGTGGCTGCACGAAGACCTGCGGCAGATCGCGGCGATGCTGCGCCTGCGCGAGGACGAGGTGGCGATCCGGTACGCCAAGATCGGCGGCGCGTTCGGCGGTCGGGAAGACCTCTCGGTGCAAGCGCTCGTCGCGCTCGCGACGTGGAAGACGAGGCGTCCGACGGCGATCGTCTGGAGCCGCGAAGAGTCGATCGTGGGCCACCACAAGCGTCATCCGTTCCACATCGAAGCAAAGTGGGGCGCCAAGCGCGACGGCACGATCATGGCCGCGCAGACGCGGCAGCTCGCCGACGGCGGCGCCTACGCCTCGACCAGCGTCGAAGTGCTCAAAGGCGCAGTGGTGTTCGGTCACGGGCCGTATCGCATCCCCAACGTCGCGACCGACGGCATCGTCGTCTACACGAATAACGTGCCCAGCGGTGCGTTCCGCGGTTTCGGTTCGCCGCAGGCGCACTGGGCCGCCGAGTCGATGATCGCGCGCCTCGCGCAGGCGCTGGAGCTCGATCCGGTCGAGATTCGCCGCAAGAATCTCTATCGCGAAGGCGACTACGAGCCGACCGGCTGCGAGTTGCCGGCCGGTGTCACCGCCATCCCGGTGCTCGACGCGTGCGCGCAAGAAGCCGCCTCACGCTTTCTCCCGCGCGTCGCACGCGGTGAGCACGGCCGATTGCGGCGCGGCATCGGGATCGCGAGCGGAATCAAGAACGTCGGCTATTCGTTCGGGTTCCCCGAGCAGTCGACGGCCACCGTCGAGCTGATGACCAAAGGCCCGCGCATCGAGCGCGCGCTCGTGCGCAGCGGCGCGGCCGACGTCGGCCAAGGCGTCCACCTGATCCTGCGCCAGATCGTGGCCGAAGTGCTCGGGCTGACGCTGGACGCCGTCGCGCTGATCAGCGATGACTCGGCGGAAGCGCCGAACGCCGGCTCCGCCTCGGCGTCGCGCTTGACGACGATGGCGGGCCGTGCCGTGCACGACGCGGCACTGGCAGCGAAGGACGCCTGGCAGCGCGGCGAGGCGCCCGAAGCGACGGTGCAATTCCGTCCGCCGGCGACGACGCCGCTGGATCTCGAAACCGGCCAAGGCCGGCCGTGCTACGCCTACGGTTATGCCGCGCAAGCCGTCGAGGTCGAAGTCGACGTGACGACCGGCGTGACGCGCGTGCTCAAGATCATCAGCGCGCACGACGTCGGCAAAGCGATCAACGTGCAGCAGGTCGAAGCGCAGATCGAAGGTTGCCTCGCGCAGGCGCTCGGCTACGCGTTGACCGAGAACTTCCTCGT
>JBEKAU010000031.1:0-10833 GCA_050015755.1 Vulcanimicrobiaceae bacterium
GCCGACGGTGGGTGAACCTTTGAGCAGCAGCTTCTGGACGTACCCAAGGACGCTCTTCCCCATCTCTGCCAGCGTCGAGCCGTGATTCGCGCCGGACAGTGTGATCAGATGGGTCGGGATCGGCGCCCGTCCCAGCCGATTGAGGATCCATCGGCGCGCGATGAGGGCGCCGGTGGAGTGGCAGATGACTGCCCATGGTCCGTCGGTCCACGTCGGACCGAGCGCCGAGACGCGTTGCTCTAGCGCATCCGCCAGGTCGTCGATGGTGACGCCGTCGTCGAGTGAGTTGAACGCTGAGAGGACGACATTGCCGACGAGCGGTGCGCCGCCAGCTGTCTTGGCGCGCTGCTGCAAGCGGTTCGGGAAATCGAAGTAGGCGCCGAGCGACGTTTCACTGTAGCCGTGGACGAACAAGATGTTCACGCAGACGTCCTCACTCTTCCGCTAGGGCTGCCACATTGCATCGTACGCACGGCGTGTGCACACGTTGAAGTCGAAGTCACCGAAGTCGAGGCAATACTGCCACATCTCGACCGGGAAGGTCGTCGTTCCGACCGTAAAGCCCGGAGGTTGCAGAACCGTCGGGACGTCGGCTTTTCCGGTCTTCGTCGTATCGTGCGGCATACAGGACCAGATGACGACGTTCGCGGGATCGATGTAGCCAATACCCCCCATGCCGGCCATGATACCAGGCTGGTTGGAGCCGCAATAGATGCCAGCAAGGTAACCGGCGCCGGTCAATTCCTGAATCCAGGCCGTCAACCAATAGCGGCTGACCACGTACTCAGGCTCGATATCGGCGTAGAGTGCGACGCCGCGACCGGCCGGAATGCCGTGCACGTCGCGCGCCAGCCGAATCGCGTCGGCGGCGTCTTTCACGCCTTGTTGGCCGCTGATGCCGCCGCTCAGAAGGCTCGGGTGGGTCGTCGTTCCCTGGTAGATCGGCAGCAACCGGATCTGATGGGACGCGAGCAGAGCGATCTCGGCGCTTGAGATCCGAAACCCGGTGAGGTAACGGCCCCAGAACGCGGGCTTCTGGATTTGTTGCGTGGCTCGGGCGATCGATGCGTCGTTGATCGGGTTGGACGTGTCGACCCCCCAGAGAAGTTCGCTCACCTCGGGGAGGACGAAATCGAGGGCCGGCGCGCGAAATTGCGTCAGTAACGCGGATGGCGTAGTGGCCTTAGTGGCCTGGTTGGCGGTAGGAACGAGCTTGGCGCCCAGATACGTGGCGTGCCCAAGCCCCATGAATAGCATTAGCGTCGCATCGATGTCCGGGAACGAGCAGCCGGTTCCGCAGGTCGCGAGATCGTGAAGACTGTTGAACATCGTCGTCAGATAGACGATGATCGCAATCCCGGTCCAGAAGAGAATCTGGACTTTCGTGATGTTTGCTGTTGAAGCGTCGTCATCGCGCACGAGCGCGGTGGGATCGTACGACGGCGTGTCAACCGGCTGTTTGGACATGGGGTCCGTCGTCACTTGGGAGCTCGTGATGGCTTTGGCGCCGACTGCCGTCGTCACGCTGATGCCCAGCGCGAACAGCACGTTCTCGGGCACGTGCGAAATGGGCGCCGTCAGGTTGTACCCGATGAGGCGGTATGCGTAGACCGTCGCGTAGACGAAACCGACGCAAGCGGTCCACAGTAGAATTTGAAACTTCGAAGTGCTCAGCCGATTGTCGAAGCCCATCGCGGGCGCGAGAGGATTCAAATCACCGGCGAGCACGCTGGAAACGAGCCACAGCAAGAGCACCGCCAGAAGCCCGAACCATGCGAAATAGCCGGCAGGTTGTCCGGGAGCGCTGTGGACGAATCCGACGCACGCCGCCGCGAGCGCGAGCGCGACGCCGATCGCGATGAGAAGGCGGACGCCGGGAGCGAGGCCGGCGCGCATCACCACCGCGCGGGGTGGAGTTACCGCAGCCATTCGTCACCTGCTCTGTCTGGGGTTATACCTGAACAGGAGACAATGAGAAAGACACGTCTCGATGGAGACACCATCGTCCGCACCCACAACGGCTAGTGACTCCCGTCACGAAGTGTGACGAGTGGAACTGCATCATAGCCTGGGGCTGCCTGGTTGTCTAGGGGTTATCCTAAGTCTTCGCGGCGGATGCGGGTGTACTCGGGGCGGATCGCCGGATTCTCGACCAGCCGCGCGAGCGCTGCATCGAAGTCTCGTTCGCGCGTGAGGTGGGTGAGGATGACGATGTCGGTCTCGCCGCGATCGTCGCCTGGGCCTTGCTGCAGCATCGCATCGATCGAAATGCCGGCATCGGCAAGCGTACGCGCGATGTCGGCCAGGACGCCGACCTGGTCGGTCACCCGCACCCGCAGGTAATACGACGTCCGCACGTCGGCGATCGGCAAGATGCGCGCGTCGCTGAGCGCATCGGACTGGAACGCGAGGTAGGGAACGCGCTCCGCGGGTTCGGCGAGCAACAGTCGCGTCACGTCGATGACGTCGGCCAGCACGGCCGAGGCCGTCGGTTCGGCGCCGGCGCCCGCACCGTAGTAGAGGGTGACCCCGGCCGCGTCGCCTTTGACGAGCACCGCGTTCATCGCCCCGTTGACGCTCGCGATCAGCCGTTCGGCCGGGATCAGCGTCGGATGGACGCGCAGCTCGATCCCCTCGGGCGTGCGTTTGGTGATCGCGAGCAGTTTGATGCGATAGCCGAGCTCCTCGGCGTAGGTGATGTCGCGGTCGGTGAGCTGCGTGATCCCTTCGATATAGGCTTTGTCGAATTGGACCGGGATGCCGAACCCGATCGCCGAGAGCAGCGTGAGCTTGTGCGCCGCATCGATCCCCTCGACGTCGAAGGTCGGGTCGGCCTCGGCGTAGCCCAGTTGCTGCGCTTCCGCGAGCGCGGTTGCGAACGGGAGCTTCTTGGCCCGCATCTCCGAGAGGATGAAGTTGCTGGTTCCGTTGACGATGCCGGCGATCCACTCGATGCGGTTGGCGGCCAGGCCTTCACGGATGACCTTGATGGTCGGGATACAGCCGGACACGGCCCCCTCGAAGGCGACCATGACGCCGTGCCTGCTGGCCGCCGCGAAGATCTCGTTGCCGTGAATCGCCAGCAGCGCCTTGTTGGCGCTCACGACGTGCTTGCCGTGCGCGATCGCGTTGAGCACCGCGTCCTTCGCGACCGTCGTCCCGCCGATCACTTCGACGACGATGTCGATCGCCGGGTCTTCGACCGCGCGGACCAGGTCGGTGACGATCGGGACGTCGGGCCCGACCACCGCGCGGATCTTGGCCTCGTCGCGCGCGCCCACCCAGGCGACCTCGATCCGACGTCCGGCGCGCCGGGCGATCTCTTCACGATTGCGCTCGAGGACGTGGTAGGTGCCGCCGCCGACGGTTCCGGCACCCAGCAGGCCAATTCGCACGGGTTGCATCCAGCCGACCTTCTTCGCTCCAACATCAGGTCATTCTGATGGTGAGCCATGGGGTGGCCGCTTCAGTAGGGACGCCCTCCCGCAGAAGTATCTTGAGGAAGCAGGATAAGCGAGCGATACCGCAGGAACGACGCGCAAGCGCGGCGTCTGGCGTCGCGTTACCCGTGTCGGTGTTCATCGCGAGCTCGTCGTGGGAGGGGTGTACGAAGTATGCCGAGATTGAACGGCTCCAGCGCTCTTAGCCTCATTGTAACTTGCGTTTTCATCGCAGTGACGACGCCGTGGCCCGCGGCCGCGCAGTGGAGTGGGCAACAGACCGGTTGGGACGAATCGAAAATCGCGTGCAAGTTTACACGGATTGTCGTCCATGGAAACGCGCCGGACAGCCCAATTGAACTACAGATGGACTATCGGGTGAAGAACGGCAAGTCGGTACTCATCGACGGCGTCGGGATGGTTCCTCCGATCGGTTCGGTACATATCGTCACGCGGAATCCGATTCTCCGTGTCGCGAATCCAGAAACGAATGAAACAATTGCCACCTACAATCTGAGAGATTTGGCCTCGGGACTCCAGACTGCGGTCTCCGAGTCAACAGGATTCGCCCCCGCCGAACGACTGCACAAAGACGAGCTCCTCTATGAGCTTGGCGACGAACAGAGAGCGATTCCCGACTTAGCTCAGCTCGCTTCAGCGGGAACTCTTCCGAACGTAACCCGTCAATACGCCGCACTCCAACTAGGTCGGGCGTTTGCCACACACGGAGATACGTCAGCGGCGGAAGCGCAGTTCGCTCGTGTCGCACGGAGCAATGCGCCCGCGATTCGGAACGAAGCGATCGTTCGAGCGAGTTCCCTGCAGATTAGGAACGGAGACCAAGTCGTAGCGTATCGTGCCGTTGAACAACTGAAGGGGCCCGCAGGATCGTCGAGTCCCTACGCAACCCAGGCGAAGAGCAACCAGAATTACCTGCGCGCCGTCGCGTCAGCACCGGCCGTATTCTCCCATACGACTCCCTTGGCGTCCGCTCAATGGCGAGAAGAGGACGACGAGATCCCAACGGGCTTTCAGGAAATGGCCGGAGAGCGCACTTGGAAGGACGTTGTGTCATATCAAGTCATGGTTCAACTGCTTTGGAGCGACGTCTTCAATGAGCCAGTGAGTGTAGACAATTGTCCCTCCGGCGAGTTGTGCACGTCCACGCCATACCTTGCAATGTCTACGCCGCTCGACGGGCGTTTCATCCGCTGTGCATTTCGGATTCGGCGATGGTTCACTGAATCTTCACGGTCGACGAAGGATGTCTATAAAGTCGAATACAGCGTTGAAGAGCGCGTCGTCGGCCAGGATCAATGGCGACCATCAAATGACGATCCAGTATTGCAAAAAGCGAGGGACCTCGCAAATGACTTCGCGACACGGGTACAAAAACTCGGTGACTGGCAATGAGCCTTGAACGTGTCCGCGCCAGTACACTCCTCGCCTACCTGGTTTGCATGTCTTTGGCTATCCTGCTGTTGTTCCATCGTCAGTTCCATCAGTCGGACTTCAAACTCGCAGATGCCGTAGTAACGGTCATCACCCTTTACGCCGTGCCGTTTTCTATCATCGTCACCGCGATTGCTCCGCGACGATCAGCGACGGCAACGGTAACGCCGACCGCCTTGACGCTGTTGTTCGGATCAACGGTCATCTGGAACGCTTTGGTATTGGGAGTGCTAGCCTATCACGAGTGGGCGTTTATGGCCGTGAAGAACATTGGAGACGTCGATCACTTTGGTGACCAGGCTGCCGATGATTTCTTAGGTTCGGTTCCGTCGAAGCTGATGTTCTTGGTGAGCGCCGGTCTCACGTATTTCTTCGCGAGCGACAACCTCACTGCGAGTCGACAGCCCCTCGTACCAACAGTTCCAGTGGTTCCCGTAGTCCCATCGGGGCATGGCGGAGACGCTGGATAGCGGGTGTTCTTGCTCAGGCCAGGGTGAGGTGCTCGGGCGTGAGTGCGCGCAGAATGCTGGGGGCGTCGAGCAGTGCGCCGAGCGGGCGGGCGCCGGTCGTCGCACCCTCGCCGTTGCAGATGCGTTCTGCTGCTTCAACGATGAGCGGCGCGCTGACCGCGTAGATGTCGCGTCCCTGGGCGATCGCACGCCGTTCGCTCGCGCCGCGCCGAACCGTGACGTCGAGGGTGAACTGCTGGCTCGAACGCCCCGACGCGTCGGCCGCGGACGGCGGCGGCGTGGACGGATCGCGCAGGTCGCGCAACGGCGCTTCGTTGATCGAGGTGTGAACGGCGCGCACGGCGAGATGCCGCGCGATCAGCACGACCTCGGTAAGCGGGAGTGCGACCAGGTCGAGGGTGCCGAACGGCGCGCCAAAATCCCACGGTGCCGGCGGCGTGGGGTGCAGCGGCGTGAGGACACCGTCAACGAGCACGAGTCGCGGAAACGTGTTGCGCGCGCCCGTCCGTCGCGTGGCGTTCGTCGGCCACCAGTGGTCGAGCGCGATCCGCACCGCGATCTCGTCGGCCTGCGGCCAGTCGCCCATCGCCGTGGTCGCCAGCAGATCGCCGAGTGCGCCGTAGAAGCCGACTGCCGGTGCCACGACGACGCCGCGCTCGCGGGCCTGCTGATCGAAGGTGTCGAGTGTCGCCAGTGCGCTCATCTGTTCAGCGGTCAGGTCGAAGTAGTGGATGCGCGCGCGCAGTGCGGCCTCGATCACCGGTTGTGCCGTGTCGAGGAACGGGCCGACGCAGTTGATCACCGCATCGACACCGGCGAGCGCGCGGTCGAGACCGGCGGCATCGTCGAGCGCGGCGACGCGCGCCTCGACGTGGCCCGCGGAGAAGGCCGCGGCGAGCTTGGCCTGGTCCCGGCCGACGACCACCGGCCGGATCCCGCGCTGCCGCAGCTCGTGGACGATGAAGGAGCCGGTATAGCCGGTCGCTCCGAGGACCGCGATTGCCAGGGCCATGGGTTGCCTCCGATACAGACCTGTCTGTTTAGTGGTTGCATTAAAACAGACAGGTCTGTATCATGTCAAGCATGGACGACCTGCGGGAACGGATCCTGGCCACGGCCTCGTCGCTTTTCTATCACCAGGGCGCGCACGCGGTCGGCGTCGACCTGGTCGTCGAGAAAGCCGGGGTCGCCAAGACCAGCCTCTACCGGTACTTCCGCACCAAGGACGACCTGATCGCCGCGTTTCTCCAGCGCGAGGACGCCGAGTTCTGGGCGCAGTGGGACAGCGTCGCGGCGCGCTACGTGAACGACCCGCGGGCCGAGCTCGATGCGCACATGGCGTGGATCGGGGAACGGCTGGCGCGCCCGAATTATCGCGGCTGCCCGCAGCTGAACATGGCCGCGGAATTCCCCGCTGCCGATCACCCCGCGCGCGTCGTCGCCGCCGCGCACAAGGTGGAGCTGCGCCGCCGGCTCGCCGGCATCGCGCAGCACCTCGGTGTCGCGCGTCCCGATGCATTGGCCGGCCAACTCGTGCTGCTCGTCAACGGTGCGTTCGTCAGCGCGCAGGTGCTCTCGGCGGACGAGGCAACGCCGGTGTTACTCGCGGCAGCTCACGCGCTCGTCGCCGCCGCGCGCTGACACGCGGTGAACGCGAGCGGTTCTTCGCATTCCGGCGCGAAGCAGGTCGGCATGACCACGCGAGCTTCGTTTCTGAGCACGGGTGCGGTCGCGCTCGCGGCCGCCGGAACCACCTCTGCCGCCGCGGCCACGCCATCGGCACCCTCTCCCGGCGGCCCGACCGTCACGACGTCCCCGTTCGATTTTCCGGCGATCGCCGCGCAGTTGGCGCGGCCGGCCGAGCACCGCCAAGTCTTCTCCGCTGCCCGGGTCAGTGACGGCGCGGTGCTGTCCTACATGGTCAACTCGCTCAACGCCTACGAGTTCGACTATGGCTTGGGTCCGAACGGATTGCACGCGGTGGCGGTCTGCTACCATCTCTGCGCAATGCTGCTGCTCGACGACGCCGCGTGGGCCAAGTATCCGGTCGCGAAGGCGTTGGCAAGCGAGAACGACGCCGTGAGCAGCACCGAGACGAAGAAGAACCCGTTTCTCGCCCCGACGTCGACGCTCGACCCGAAGGACGATCGGATGAACCGGAAGGGCTTCTATCACGATACCTCGCTGACGGCGCTGGTGCGGCGCGGGGCCTCGTTCTTCGCCTGCAACAACGCACTCACGTACCAGGCCCGCGCGTTCTCGAAGCTCGCCGGCCAGTCGCCCGACGCGGTGCTCGCCGATCTGCACGCGCACTTGGTCCCCGGCGCGTTGCTGGTGCCGGCCGGGGTCGCTGCGCTCAACCAGGCGCAAGAGGCGAAGTTTACGTTTGTGCTGGCGTCCTGAGCGCGGCGAAGCTGACGTACCAGTCGAGCGCCCGCGGGTTCATCATCGCATCGGGGCTGGCGGCTTTCTCCGGCGGCGTGCCGGCGAGGACGCGGCGTACCGGGATTTCCATCTTCTTGCCGGTCAGCGTGTAGGGGATCGCTTCGACGGCGTGGATGTCGTCGGGGACGTGGCGCGGGCTGCAGTCGCGCCGCAACGTCGTCGCGATGCGCGCGCGCAGGGCGTCGTCGAGCTCGACACCGGGCGCGAGCCGCACGAACAGCGGCATCCAGAACGCGCCGCCCGGCATTTCCAGGCACACGACCAGACTGTCGGCGATGTCGGGCAACTGCTCGATCGCGCGGTAGATCTCGGCCGAGCCGATGCGTACGCCGAAGCGGTTGAGCGTCGCGTCGGACCGTCCGTAGATGTAGGCACCACCGCGCTGGTTGATCTTGATGAAGTCGCCGTGGCGCCACACACCGGGGAAGCGCTCGAAGTACGTCTCGTGATAGCGCGCGTCGCCGGGATCGTTCCAGAAGCGCAGCGGCATCGACGGCGAGGGGCTGGTGACGACCAGCTCGCCGACCTCGTCGATCACTTCCTCGCCGTCCTCGTTCCAGGCGTGGACGTCCATCCCGAGCAGCCGCGCTTGGATCTCGCCGGCACGCACCGGCAACATCGGCGTCCCGCCGACCAGCCCTGCGCAGAGTTCGGTGCCGCCCGACGGCGAGGTCACCGCGAGATCGGCCTTCACGTTCTCGTAGAACCAGGCCGTCGACTCCGGCGTCACCGGTGACCCGGTCAGCAGCACGCTGCGCAGCTTCGAGAGATCGAAACGCTCGCGCGGGACGATACCGGCCTTCTGCATGATCTGCACGTAGGTCGGGCTCGCGCCGAACGTCGTCGCACCGCTCTGCTCGGCGAGTTTCCACAGCAATTCCGGACCCGGATAGGCCGGATGCCCGTCGTAGAGCACGACCGACGAGCCCGCGAGCAGCGCCGAGCACAGTGCGTTGAACATCATCCAACCCGTCGTCGTGTAGAAGAACATCCGCGTCGCCGGGCTGAGATCTTGTCCGAGCGCGGTCCCCTTGAGGTGCTCGACGAGGGTGCCGACGTGGCTGTGCGCGATCGCCTTCGGCAAGCCGGTCGTGCCGGACGAGAAGAGGATCCACAGCGGATGCTGCGCCTCGACGCGCGTGAACGCGAAATCGTCGGCGGCGACCGGCGGTCCCGCGAAGACCTCGTCCCAGCGCAGCGCGCCCTCGACCGGCGGCGTCGTACCATCGGGTCGCAGATACGGCAACCACACGACCTGGCGCACCGTGGGCAACTCGCGCAGGATCGTGCGAATCTCGTCACTGCGATCGAAATCTTTGCCGCCGAAGCGGTAGCCGTCGGCGACCAGCAGCACGGCCGGCTCGATCTGCGCGAAGCGATCGATGACCGTGCGCGCGCCGAACTCCGGCGCCGCCGACGACCACACCGCGCCGATCGCCGTCACGGCGAGCATCGCGACGACCGTCTCGGGCAGATTCGGCAGATAGGCGGCGACGCGTTCGCCGGGCTGCACGCCGAGCGCGCGCAGCCGCGTTGCCATCGTGCGTACCTGGGCCGCCAGGTCGTGCCACGTCGTCGTCGCGAGCGGGCGCAGCTCGGAGCTATGGACGAGCGCGATCTCGTCGGGGGCGGCACGTTCCGCGCGCCGCAGCGCGTGCTCGGCGTAGTTGACGCGCGAACCGGCAAACCAGATCGCGCCCGGCATCGTCCGCCGATCGACGACCTGCGCGTACGGCGTATCGGAGCGAACCGCGAAGAAATCCCAGATCGCGCTCCAGAAGCCCTCGAGGTCGCCGACCGACCAGCGCCAGAGTTCTTCGTACGAACCGACGTGAACGTTGCGCTCGGCGGCCAGCCAGCGCACGAATTGCGCGACCTGGCTGGCCTCGACCGCCGCGGGGTCCGGCGTCCACAAGAGCGTACCTTCGATCATCGGGAGCCGGACCTCGCGTGGGGTGAGAGAGGGTGCGTTACTTCGCTGACGCCGCCGTCGCGGGCAGCGCCCACGTCTCGACGGCCGACGTCGTCGGCACCTTCTTCAGCCACGGGGTGAAGGGAAGGAAGACGAGCGGGAAGACGCCGCCCTGTCCGACGGAGACCGAGACGTATTGCTTTCCGTCGAGTGAGAAGCTGACCGGCGGTGCGGTGATGCCGCTCCCGGTCGACGCCGACCACAGCAGTTTGCCGGACGTCTCGTCGAACGCGTCGAGCTTGCCGTCCATCTCGCCGACGAAGACGAGACCGCCGGCCGTCGCGAGCGCGCCGCCGAACGCGGGCGAGCGGAAGTGGTGCTTCCAGAGCCGCTTCCCGGTCGTGACGTCCCACGCCGAAAGGCTGCCGGCGAACGCGCCCGGACCGCCGGGAAGGCCGCCGAAGTTGAGCGCGCCCGGTTTCGGGTGCAGATCGACTTTCTTCTCCGGCGTGACCGTCTGCCAGCTCTCGAGCGCCGGGATGAAGAAGATGTGTTTGGCCGGATCGTACGCGGGCGGCTCCCAGTTCGCGCCGCCGATGACGGCGGGATAGAGTGCGAACGGCTTGTGTGCCCGCGCGGTCGCGAGCTGCCGCGCGTTGACGGTGATGACACCGTTGCGCGCGACGGTCGCCCAGTTGACCTTGTCGAGATACTGCACCGCGTAGATCAGCTTCCCGGTGTCACGGTTGAGCACGTAGAGATACCCGTTGCGGTCGCCCTGGATGAGCGCGCGCACCGTCTTGCCGTTGATCGGAACGTCGGCGAGCACCGGCTGCCCGACGGCATCGTAATCGTAGAAGTTGTGCGGCGTGAACTGGTAGTACCACTTCATCGTGCCGGTGTCGGCGTTGAGCGCCAGCATCGAACTCGTGTAGAGCAACGCACCCTTGGTGCCGTTGGGATCCCAGTCCGGGTTCGGGTTGCCGACGCCCCAGTAGAGCGTGTTGGTCGAGGCGTCGTACGAGCCGGGCAGCCAGGTGGCGCCGCCGCCGCGCGCCGCCCCGCCGGGGATGCCCCACGTGCTGTAGCCCGGCTCACCGGGGCCCGGGATCGT
>JBEKAU010000032.1:0-10645 GCA_050015755.1 Vulcanimicrobiaceae bacterium
GCGCGCCGCCGCACCGCGCGAATCGTGACGGCACTGCGCCGCGCACTGCCGGTCGCGCTGGTCGTCCTCGGCCTGATCGCCACGGCGATCGAACTCGCGCACTCGCCGTACGTGCGTGGTGCGCCGATGCTCGACGCGCGCGGCATCATCTGCGCGGGCCAGGCCGTCGACGCCGGCGCCGACGCGTATGCGACCGAGCCCGCCCGTACGTGCGAGCACGCGATCGGTGTGGCCTCCGTGAGCGACGACCCGCAGGCCGTCATGGCGATCGCGTTGCCCGGCTTCGAACTGCCGGCGTTCGGCCTGCTCGCGCGGCTGCCGGTGGACGGGGCGCTGGTGGTGTTCGCGCTGCTCGTCGCGGCGGCGCTGGCCGCCGCCATCGCGATCCTGATCCGCGCCTTCGGCCTCCCGCCGGCACTCACGATCGCCGCGCTCGCATTCAGCGCCGGCTTTCCTTCGCTCTCGCTGGGTCAGCTCGGCACCTTCGAATTGCTGGCCGTCGTCGCGACCGCCGGCGCGCTGCAAACCCGACGCGACCCACTCGCGGGGCTGCTCGGCGCCACGGCGTTGCTCGAGCCGCATCTCGGCGTCTTCGTCGGCCTCGCGCTGCTGATCTGGGTGCCGCGAGCGCGGCTGCCGTTTTTCGCCGGCGCGCTCGCGCTGGCCGCGATCGCACTCGCCTCGGTGGGACTTCCCTCGCAAGAACAGCTGCTCTTTCGCGACGTCCCGATGCTCGCGCAAGCAGAGCTGCACCAATGGCAGCAGTACTCCGCCGCCTACCTCGCGAGCTGGTTCGGCGCCTCGCCGCGCGTCGCGCTCGCGATCGGTAGCGCGACGACGCTGGTGATGCTGGTGACGGCAGTGGTGTGGAGCGGCACGTTCCGAGCGCGCCTTCCCGGCGCGGTCGCCCTGCTGCCGGCCGCCTGCGCCGTGGTCGGGGGCACCTACATCCACTACACGCAGATCAGCGTCGCGATCCCCGCCGCGCTGGTGCTGCTCCCGCTCGCGCGCACCCGCGCCGTGCGCAGCCTCGTGGTGCTGGCGCTGATCCTGCTGACGATACCCTGGCTCGACGTCGCTGCCGTCAAGCAACTCCTCGCACCGACGCTGACCACCCTGGCGGTGGTGGTCTGGTCGCTCAGCGGCGGCTCGTGGCGGCTCACCGTCGGGGCGGTCGTCGCGTGCTGGCTCGTGCTCTGGCCGGTCGAGAATCATCCGCCCGCACCGTTGCCGCCGCCGGCGCGCGTCGCGTCCGTGCCCGGCTCGATTCCGAGCGCACAAGCGTGGCTGCTGACCCATGGCCGCGACCCGGACGACCTCTGGCACCTGCTCGTGAAGCTGCCTACGTGGCTCGGGTTGCTCGCCCTTCTCGCCGCGGCCGCGCTGGAGGACGACCGAATTCACGCCGCAATTCGTCCTTCGCTTGTTCGAGGATCTGCTTCCGGTGCGCCGGCAGATGCTTCCCTGCCCGGTTGAGGTAAAACGTCAGCATCGACATCGCCGAGCGATACGGTGAGGACTTGCGGCGCTCCGATCGTTCCGCGTCGCGCTTGAGCTCGCGCGCGATCGCCTTGGGATCGTCCAGCGCGAACGTGCCTTCGCGGATGTCGAGTGCGTCGCTCGTTTCGGTCACGTGCTGCGACCAGCGTTTCGTCGCCATGAACACCGGATACCCAACGGGAACACGGTGAACGTGCGCCGTCCGCTCGTCATCCTGCTCGCCGCCGCGCTGGTCGCCTCCGGCCGACCGGCCCTGGGGGCACCCTCGCTTTCGGCACTCGACGTCATCGCGCTCGAGGTCTGCTATACGACGGTCCTCGCGCGCTACTACCGGGCGGTCGATCCGGTCGTGCTGCTGGGCGGCGCGCGCACCGGCATCGTCGCTTACCTGCGCTCGCGCGGCGTCACCGAGCCGATGGTTCCGCTCGCGCCCGCGCATGCCGACAAGTACGCCGCCGAAAACGCGATCGACAGCGACGTCGCCTTGACGATGGTCCGTTACGGCAACCGCGTCGTCACCGCCGACCTCGTGCGCAGCACGATCGCCGGCGAGCTGGCGACACTCGACGATCCCTATAGCGTGGTGTTCCCGCCGCGCGCGTACAAACAGTTCGTCGGCTTCCTCGACGGCCGGCCGGTGGGCGGGATCGGCGCCGAGCTCGACGTCGACCCGCAGACGCATGCGGTGCGGATCGTCGACGTCTTCGCCGATGCACCGGCCGCGCGCGCGGGTCTCCAGCCTGGTGACGTGATCACCGCCATCAACGGCGCACCGCCGCCGGTCGGCACGCCCGGCGCGGTCGAAGCCGCGCTGCGCGGCGCGCCGGGCAGCAGCTTGCAGCTCACCGTGCAGCGCGACGGGATCGCGCAGCCGCCGATCACGCTCGTGCGACGCACGATCGTACCGCCCGACGTGACCGGCCGCCGGCTCGCGGACGGCATCGGCTACGTGCGGCTGCGCTCGTTCGGCGCGCAGTCGCCGCAGCAACTCGACGCGGTCTTGAAAACGCTGCGCGGCGCGCGCGCGTACGTGCTCGATCTGCGCGCCGACGGCGGCGGTTATCGCGACGCGGCGGTCGCGATCGCCGGCCGCTTCGTGCACGGCGTCGTCGTCACGACCCAAGAGCGCGGCGTGCCCGCGCAGACCTTTCGCGCCCCCGACGTCCCCGCACTGGGCGCGCCGCTCGCCGTGCTGGTCGACGGCGACACCGCGTCGGCCGCCGAGATCGTCGCCGGTGCGATTCAGGACGCGCACGCGGGCACGCTGGTCGGCACCCGCACTTTTGGCAAAGGACTCGTCCAAGAGACGTTCCCGCTGCCCGACGGCGGCGCGATCAAACTGACGACGGCGCGCTATCGCACCCCGGCCGGCCGCGACATCGAAGGGGTCGGGATCACGCCCGACCTGGTCGTCGCCGAGCCGAGCGACGCGCACGTCGGCGAGCCGGGCGCGGACCCTCAGCTCGACGCGAGCGTCGCGGTCTTGCGGGCCAAACGCAGTACCGACTCGTCGGCGCCGTAGTCGGCCAGCGCCTCGAGCGGCACCCACGCCAATTCTTTGGACTCGGCGCTGACGACCAGCGGTTCGTCCGGATCGGCCTCGAGCGCGAAGCGCACGTCGTAGTGCTCGTGCGCCGGTTCGGCGCCGCGCGCGGGGATCGCGTGGATGTCGAGATCGTAGATCGCCTCGCTCGCGAAGCGCAGGCTCGTCAGACCTGACTCTTCGGTCGCTTCGCGCAGGGCGCCGCGCCGCAGGTCGGGGTCGCCGTCGACATGACCGCCGAGCTGCAGCCACTTCTCGAGCTTGCGGTGATGGGTCAACAGGGTACGCGTTCGGCCTGGATCGACGATCCAGGCCGACGCGGTGACGTGACCGACGAGCAGGCTGCGCGCGAACGCGTCGGGATGGGCTACGACGAAGGCGACGAGGCGCTCACGCATCGCCGCCTCGCGCGCGTCCGCCGGAGCGTACGCGCGCAGCTCGTCGAGCAGATCGGCGCTAGTGGTGATTGCCGCCGCCGCCGTGCGGCGCTTCGTGGAATTCGTGGCCGGCCGGTGCGCGCAGCACGCCGTGCGGCACGTAGCCGCCGCGTCCGGCCGGCGCAACGTAGCTGTGGCCCTGCCACACGCCGCCGCTGTAGTAGGCGTGGCCTAAGGGGCGCGGACCGCCGCCCCAGGCGCCGCCGCCGTGCCACCAGACGTTGCCGCCGCCGAAGAAGAATCCGAGCGTGAAGGTCGGGCCGTAGTACCACCACGGATGACCGGCGTAGTACCAGTTGCCGCCGTAGAACGTGTACGGCGTATCGATTTCGTTGGCGGCCAAGAAGTTGCCGCCGTTGTACCCGCTGACCGCGACGACCATCCCCGGCGCCAGCGTCAAGCCGGTCGGGTTGATGATCGTGCCCTGGTGCAGTTGGACGTTGTCGACGAAGCCGCGATCGTCGCGCACCGTGAGGCTGTACTGCCCGTCGAAGGCGATGATCCGGCCGCGGATCTGCTCGTCCTGCGTCGCGTACGTCGGCTGATCCGGCTGCGCGTACGAAGGCGGCGCGTCTTGCGCCGCGGCGGTGAGTGGTGCGACCGCCAGCGCGAGGATGGCGGCGGCGAAAAATGTGGTGCGCATGGTATCAGTACCTACCCTGGAACGATCGGGAAATGCTGGGAAGCTCTTGCTTCTCACGCACCTCTCATCCCGCTAACCAGGCTCGGAGCGCGGCGGTGACCTCCTCCGGCGCCTCGGCCGGCGCGAGGTGGCCGCTGCCCGCGACCACCCGGCAGACCGCGCCCGGGATCGCCGTGGCCAACTCGGCCGCGAGCTCCGGCGGCGTCAGCCGGTCGTCCTCGCCGACCACGACGAGGGTCGGACAGGCGATCTCGGCGAGCCGCGGCCGGGCGTCGGGACGCGCCATGATCGCACGCTGCTGCCGAACGTACGCCGCGGCGCCGACCGTCTGCGCCATCGTCTCGACCAGCGCCCGCAGCGTCGGATCGTTCGCGCGCGCCGTCGCAACGAAGAGGGGATAGTGCTGCGCGACGACCTCCGCGAACGCGCCGCCCTGCGCCAGCGCGATCAGCGCATGCCGGCGCGCGGTCTGTTCGGGAACGTCGGGACGCGCCGAGGTGTCGAGCAATGCCAGCTTCGCGACCCGCTCCGGCGCGGTGCGCATGACTTCGAACGCGATGTAGCCGCCCATCGACAAGCCGGCCAGCGCGAAGTGCGCCGGCGCATGCGCGAGCAGCCGCTGCGCAAAGCCGTCCAAGCTGTCATCGTGCAGCGTGTCGGCGACGTGCACCGGGACGCCGTCTGCGGCGAGCGCGGCGCGTTGTGCGGCGAACAGACGTTCCGTGCAGAGCAATCCGGGGACGAGCACGAGCGGAAGCGTACCGGCGGTCACGGCGCGAGCCATCTTTACACCTCCTTTTCGTTGGGCGCACTCGGGCCTGCCGAAATGCCGATAGAGAGAAGAGAACGATCTTGCGGGAGCACTCGTGACGGGCACCACGGACGACGGCGTCAACCCCACCATCCGGATTATGTTCGAGTCCAGTCCGATCGGCATGTGCAACGTGCTGCTGGACGGGACGATCCTGCGCGCCAACGCTGCCTATCGTGCCTTGGCCGGCGAGGGGGTCTCGCTGTTCGACGCGGTCATCCCGGAGTTGCACGACGCGTTACGGGCGGGGATGCAGGACGTCGTCGCCGGCACCAAGGCCAACTTCAGCCTGGTCAGCCAGATGGCAGTCGATCCGAGCCGGTGGGGCGAGATGTCGATGGTGCGCATGCGCGGCGGATCGGGCGACCTGATGGTGCACGCGCTCGACGTCACCTCGCGCCATCACCACGAGTCGGCGCTGCGCGAGCGTGCCGATTCCGATCCGCTCACCGGCCTGTACAACCGCGGCGCGTTCGACTCGATCCTCGGCGATCGTTTGCGCGCGGGCGGACGCGGCGTCGTCTATCTGCTCGATTTGGACGGCTTCAAAGCGGTCAACGACACCTACGGCCACCAGAAGGGCGACGAGCTGCTCATCGCGGTCGCGATGCGGATCCGCGAGTCGGTGCGCACGACGGACGTCGTCGCGCGGCTCGGCGGCGACGAGTTCGCGCTTTGGCTCGAAGGCCAAGTCCCCCAGCCGGTCAAGATCGGTGACGCGCTGATCGAGCGCATCGCAACGGTTTCGGCGAGTGTCGTCCCGGCGCCGCGGGTCACCGCCAGCATCGGCGTCTTCCGCGCCTTCGACGGCGCAACCGTCGACCAGCTGCTCGACTGCGCCGATCAGGCCATGTACGTCGCCAAGCGCGCCGGCAAAGGCCGCACCGTCGAATACCGCCCCCCGCGCTAACGTTCGAGGATCAGCTCGTAGGAGACGTCGGGCTCGGTGGTTCCGTCCGGCCACAATCGATCGACGGCCGTGACGTGGCGGAATCCGTACCGCTGATTCGCTCGCCGCGATGCGTCGTTCGAGCGACGGTGTGAGACGCGGACGCGGGTGATGGAACCTCGCGCTCGAGCCCAGTCCAAGCGCGTTTCGTAGAACAACCGCGAGAGGCCACGTCCGCGATAGGGCGAGAGGAGGAAGGACATCGCGAGGACCGCGGTCTTCTTCGTCGGGTCGTCCCAATCGGTGAAAATCGCGGTCAGACCGATCATCTCGCTGCCGGCGAAGAGGCCGAAGATACATCGCTCCGGGTCTGCGTTGCCGGCCATCGCTCGCCATTCGGCGTCACTGAGTCCGGCTTCGTCTTCGTACCGTCGGCTGAAGACCCGCGGCTCGGAACGCAACGCGTGGAGGCGCAGCGTCTTGAACGCCTCCCAGTCATCTTCACCCAGTGGCCGTATGTGGAATTCGTTGTCGAGCATCATGACGGGATGATCGGGAACACGAGGAGAGAGTGGGATTCGAACCCACGAGCCCCGCGAAGGGCCTGCGGTTTTCAAGACCGCCGCGTTCAACCGCTCCGCCATCTCTCCGTGGGCCGGGCCTTCGGGCTCCCCAGCGCCGCGGCCCTCTCGTCGCGCGTCGAGGGACGGCAGGGTAGCCGCCGAAGGCGCGGCCGGTGATGAACGTTCGCACGGCCTTGCTCGTCGCGCTGTTGGCCGGGGTGACCGCGTGCACGCGGGGAGGCGGCGCGCCGCCGGACACGCTGCGGATGGTCTCCGGCGCCGACTTCCCGGGACTCAATCCGCTGGTCGTCGACAACGGGCAGCTGCCGATCGTCGCGCCGCTCTTCTACGGCTATCTGCTGCGGGCGGACCGCGAGGCGCGCTTGATCCCCGACCTCGCCGTCACGGTCCCGACACTCGCGAACGGCGGCATCTCGCGCGACGGGCGAATCGTCACCTATCACCTGCGGCGTGGCGTGCGCTGGCAGGACGGCGCGCCGTTCGACGCGCGCGACGTCGTCTTCTCGTTCGCGGCGGCGATGAATCCGCACAATAACGTTCCCGATCGCACCGGCTTCGATCACGTCGCGGCGGTCCGGTCCCTCGATCCCTACACGGTGCAGGTGCGGCTGACCGAGCCGTTCTCGCCGTTCGTGCCCTCGTGCTTCACGCTGGCGGCGAACGATCCGTACCCGATTCTCCCGGCGCATCTGTTGGCCGGGAAACCCGACATCAACCACGACCCGTACGACGCGCTGCCGATTGGCCTGGGGCCGTATCGCGTGGCGCGCTGGGATCGCGGGTCGCGGCTCGTCCTCGAGGCCGATCCGCACTACTTCCGCGGCGCGCCGTCGATCCCGCGCATCGAGGTCAGCGTCGTCGCCGACATCAACACCCTCGCGACGTTGTGGAAGGCCGGCGAGATCGACGAGGTGATCGCGCGCGTACAAGCCGGCCGCGCATTCCTCGACCAGCTGCGCACGCGCGCGGACGCGCACGTGACCTTGCAGCCGCACAACGAGTTCGACTTCTTGCAATTCAACGCGACGCGGGCGCCGATGAACGACGAGCGCGTGCGGCGCGCCGTGCTCCAGGCGATCGATCGCAACCGGATGATGCGCGAATTGGACGGCGACCTGTGGGTCCCGGCGGACTCCGATCGCCTTCCGCGTGCATTTGCCTACGATCCGACCCTGCACCAGCCGGCGTACGATCCGGCCGCAGCGGCGCGCACGCTCGACGCGGCCGGCTGGCGGCTGGGCCCTGATGGCGCGCGGCACAAGGACGGGCACCCGCTCACGCTCGACTTCGTCGCGACCGCCGAGTCGCCGACGACCAGTCGCATCGCGATTCTCGCCTCGCAGGATCTCGCGCGCGTCGGCATTCGCAGCACGATCAAAGCATACAGCTACAATCAGATCTGGGCGCCGAAAGCGGAGAACGGCATCTTTCGCAACGAGCGTTTCGACATCGCCTATTCGGGCTGGGAACCCAACGGCGTCGACGACCACTCCTATCTCTTCCGCTGCGCAGATCGGCCGCCGGCCGGCGACAACTTCTTCGGCATCTGCGACCCGATCATCGAGCGGGCGGCGCGCGCGGAGTTGGGCTCCGCCGATCCGGCGGTGCAAGCGGCGGGCGACCGCGCGATCACGCGCGAGCTGGTCGCGCGCAGTGACCTGCTGTTCCTCGGCTTCAACCGCGAGGGCGTCGCGGCCGCAGACCGCTGGACCGGGGTCGCCCCCACGGTGACCGGCCTGCACTTCTGGAACGCCTGGGCCTGGCGTCTGCGCCCCTGACGACCCCTTGCCCGCGACTCCCGGTAGGCCCGAGCCGACCGCCGCGGAAGGGGTCGCGGTGCCCACCGCGACCCTGACCTACGGCTCCTATCTGCACGTCCCCGAGCTGCTCGCGCTGCAGCAGCGTCAGAGCGACCCGCCGCATCACGACGAGTTGCTCTTCATCATCATCCACCAAGTCTACGAGCTGTGGTTCAAGCAGTTGCTGCACGAGCTCGACGCAGCCGTCGTCTTCCTCGAGGCGGACGACCTGCTGCGCACGGCCAAGGCGTTCCGCCGCATTCACGCGATCCAGCGCGTCCTCGAACAGCAGGTCGACGTGCTCGAGACGATGACGCCGCAGGAGTTCAACGCGTTTCGCGAGGGCCTGAACCCGGCCAGCGGCTTCCAGTCCGCGCAGTTCCGCCAGATCGAGTTTCGCTGCGGCTTACACGGCAACGCCGGCGTCCTTGCGCACCTCGAGCTCACCCCCGGCGAGCGCGCCGCGCTCGATCACCGGCTCGCCGAGCCCACGCTGCCCGACGTGCTCAACGCGTTACTCGCGCGCCGCGGCTTCGCGGTCGACACGCACGAAGCGCTCCTCGCGAGCCTCAAGACGATCTACGAACACGAGGAGCAGCACTATGCGCTCTACTTGCTGCTCGAAGACCTGATCGAGTTCGACGAGCGGTTCTTGCTCTGGCGCGGCCGTCACGTACGGATGGTGGAACGCATGATCGGGATGAAGCCCGGCACCGGCGGCTCGCTCGGCGCGGCGTACCTGCAGACGACGCTGAATCAGCGCTTCTTCCCCGCACTGTGGGAAGTGCGCACGCTGCTCGGAGCGGCGTCGTGATCGCCGCGACGACCGCGCGCGCGCGCGAACGCTTCGCCGGCCTGGAGACGAACACGTGGCTCGTCTCGCACTCGATGGGCGCGCCGCCGCTGGACGCGCGCGAAGCGCTGGCGCGGTACCACGAGCAGTGGGCCGACGGCGGCCCCGAGGGTGCGTGGCCGCAGTGGCTCGACGAGGCGCGCACGATCGCGGACGGCATCGGCGCGATCATCGGCGCGCCGGCTGGGTCGGTCGCGCTCGCGCCGAACGTGAGCGTGCTGCAGTCGGCGCTCGCCTCGGCACTCGACCTGCGCGGCGAGCGCAACGAGGTCGTGTACGAAGCGCTGCAGTTCCCCTCGCTCGCCTACGTGTGGACGGCGTGGGAACGGGCCGGCGCGCGCACCGTGCGCATCCCGACCGACGACGGCCGCACGATCCCGACCGAGCGCATCTGCGCGGCGATCACCGAACGCACCGCCATCGTCGTCCTCTCGCACGCCTATTACCAGAGCGGCGTCGTGATCGACGTACCGACGATCGTGGCCCGCGCGCGCGAGGTCGGCGCGCTGGTCGTGCTCGACGCGTATCAGACGACCGGGACGTATCCGTACGACGTCGTCGCGCTCGACCTCGACGTCGTCGTCGGCGGCTCGCACAAGTGGCTGTGCGGCGGTCCCGGCTGCGGCTGGATCTACGTGCGGCCGGAGCTCGCCGAGCAGTTCCGACCACTGGTGACCGGGTGGTTCGCGCACAAGAACCCGTTCGCGTTCGACGCCCCGCCGATCGATTACGCGACCGACCAGATGCGCTGGGCGACCGGCACGCCGACCATCCCAGGCTACCTCGCCGCCAAGCCCGGCCACGACCTGATCCGCGAGATCGGCGTCCCGGCGATCCGCGAACACAACGTCCGCCTCACGACGCACCTCACGCAGGCCGCACTCGAGCGCGGTTGGCGCGTGAGCACGCCGCACGAGGCCGCGAAGCGAACCGGGTGGGTCGGGATCGACGTCCCCGACGGGGATCGCATCCTGCACGAGCTGATCGCGCGCCGCATCTACGTCGACTACCGCCCCGGCTGCGGGCTACGGGTCAGCGCGCACTTCTACACGACCGACGAAGAGATCGCGACCTTCCTGGCCGCGATGGACGACCTCACGCGCTGACGAGCGCGCCCAGCATCTCGGCGTGGAGGGCGGCGTTCGAACCCAGGATCGAGCCCTCGTCGAGATCGAGCGCACCTCCGTCGATCGCGCTGACGCGGCCACCGGCCTCTTCGATGAGGAGCCAGCCGGCCGCGATGTCCCACGGCTTGAGTTCGAACTCCCAGAACGCGTCGTAGATGCCGGCGGCGACGTACGCGAGGTCGAGCGCAGCGGTCCCGTCACGCCGTACCGCCTGCGCCTGCACCGACAATGATGCGAATTGGTTCGCATTGCGCGCGTAGCCCCCGGGCTGGAAGCCGGTGCAGACCAGCGCGTCCGTGACGTGCGCGATCCGCGAGACCGCGATCGGCGTGCCGTTCCGCGTTGCTCCGCCGCCGCGTCGCGCCGCGAACAGCTCGTCGAGCAACGGCGCGTAGACCGCACCGGCTTCGAGGACACCGTCGCGTTCGTACGCGATCGAGACACAGAAGAGCGGATACT
>JBEKAU010000033.1:0-10587 GCA_050015755.1 Vulcanimicrobiaceae bacterium
CTTGGTGGAGAAGGGGTTCGATAAAGTTCGACCGATTCGTTTTGTTTCCGAGGGCTGCACTCAGCAGTCCCCACGTCTGAACGTCGAGGCGGCCCCGTGACGTGAAATTCGCGACATTCTTCGCAACGGAGGAGAAGTAGTCAACTTTTTTGAGGTCGTCCTCGTACCCCTCGACGTGTTCGAGCAGGGGAATGTCTTTGGTGACATTTTCGATCGCACCGTTGTTTGCGGACGCGACGACCATTTCGTAGCCGGTGATGCTTTCATCCAAGGCGTGGACTGCCGTCTCGCCGGCGCGAAGCAGGCTCCAAGCCTCGGTGGGGTCGGTGAATTGCTGGAGTGCTTCTGCGCGTCTCACGACGTTTTCGGTGACGAAGGACCGCAGCAGGGTCGTCTTCCCGGTTCCCGGCGGTCCATTCACGGCGAGAATGAGGCCGGCATCGGGGCGTTTGCTGACGATCAGTGCAACATGCTGCATCAGGGACGGCCGTTTGGACTTGTTCGGCCAGTGCGAGGGTGATAGTGTTGCCGGCGTAAGCATTTCATCGAGAATCGCATCGTCTTGAACATTCGTCGGGTCGGGTTCAGCGAACAAGGCATTCAGCAGCGGCGGAAGTGCATCGTGCTCTGCTCGATCGATCGCCTCCGCGATATCCTCGTAATAAAAGCTGTTGATCACATCGTGCGCGTCGTTCGGCTCGAAGTTGGATCCTCGTCCAGCGAACCAGTACGTGATTGGAAAGTTCGGGAGCCCGCAGGCACATACGACCTCTTGTGCCAGTACCCGAAGCCTCGTCGCCGTGGCAAGTATGTCGTCGCTCGGGATCAGCCGCAGCCGCGCGTCATAGAGAAAGTCATTGAAGCCTTTCTCGACCGGATGAGTGAGGATCTCCGTGAGACCACTGCGGGTCATGCGCGCAAGATACCAGGGCAGCGTCGAGATCGTCAGCGAATTTCGCACGAACAGCCCGTCGTGCGTGATCCTGACCGATGCAAACGCGAACGAGTCCGTACCGCGGCGTTCATCGTCGGAAAATGCTGAAGGAACCCCGAGCAGCTTGCGAATCGCGGTGAATGCGTCGCTGAGAAATCCGATGCCGAGATAGAAGACATATCCCTTTTCCGTCTCCTCTGACGGCCCATCATCGTCAACGACCACGGGGCTCGAATCGCCCCCGACGACATCGGCTTCGTCATCGGCCTCTTCGAGTTCGAGCTCGGTTTGTTTGCGCTCCCAGGTCATTTCGATGCCCTCGGCAGGGTCATCGAAGACGAGATGAGGATGCTTCCCTCTGAGCATCGAGGGAAGTTCACTCAGCGTCCTCGGGCTGAGCATCTCGATCAGGTACCAGGACCGCAGGATCGAGAGAATCTCATTTTGCTGCATCGCGGTCAGTCCGAACGCACGCTGAGGAGAGCCCGATCAAACCGGTACCGTGTCACCCGCATGCCCGGGTATTGCCGTACAAGGCATCCGCCACCTCGCCTTGCGGGCAGGGGGCGGTCGCTCGGGCGCAAAGGGCCTCCTATGAAACGCGGAGGTCTTTCGGTGCTCGCGGCGTTGGCCGTCGCGGTGGCTGCGGTCGTGGTAGGGGGCGCACCGGCGCGCGCTGCCGACGCACCGCTCTTGCTGCGCGACCCCTCGCTGAGCGCGACGCAGATCGCGTTCGCGTACGGCGGCGCGATCTGGATCGTCCCGCGCGCCGGCGGCGAAGCGCGCCGGATCGTCACCGGCATGGACCTCGAGGGCGGCCCGATCTTCTCGCCCGACGGTTCGCAGATCGCGTTCACCGGCAACTACGACGGCAACATCGACGTCTACGTCGTCTCCGCGAGCGGCGGTGAGCCGCACCGGCTGACGTATCATCCGGGTGCCGATGTCGCGGTCGGCTGGACGCCCGACGGATCGCGCGTGCTGTTCCGCTCGGCGCGTGCGAGCTATTCCGATCCCGATCAGCTCTACACGATCCCCGCCGGTGGCGGTGTCGCGACCGAACTGCCGCTGACGATGGCGGAGACCGGCTCGTACTCGGCCGACGGCACGCACCTCGCGTATGTCCCGAACTTCCAATGGGAGCCGTTCTGGAAAGGGTACCGCGGCGGTCAGTTCACCCCGATCCTGATCGCGAACCTCGCTGATTCGAGCGTCGTGCACGTGCCGAACAACGGCACGAACGACAACGATCCGATGTGGATCGGCAACCACGTCTACTTCGTCTCCGATCGTGACGGCCCGGCGACCCTGTTCTCGTACGACGTCTCCTCGCACGCGGTCACGCGCGTGCTGCCGGCGAGCGGGTTCGACATCACCAGCGCGTCGTCCGGGCCGGACGGGATCGTCTACGCGCAGTTCGACTCGCTGCACCTCTACACGCCATCGAGCGGGCAGACGCGCGCGATCCACGTCACGCTGGCCGGCGATCTGCCGCAACTGCGCCCGCACTGGGTGCATGTCGGCACGCAGATCCAGAACGGTGACATCTCACCGACCGGCGCGCGTGCGGTGTTCGAAGCGCACGGCGAGATCTTCACCGTCCCCGCCGAGCACGGCGACGTGCGCGATGTCTCGAATAGCCCGGCGACCGCCGAGCGCGATCCGGCATGGTCGCCCGACGGCAGCCGTATCGCCTACTTCTCCGATGCGAGTGGCGAATACAAGCTCTGCGTGCGCGATCAGCGCGGGCTCTCGGCGCCGAACTGCATCGTCCTCGACGCGCACCCGACTTATTACTACGCGCCGGTCTGGTCGCCCGACTCGAAGAAGATCGCGTATTCTGACAAGCGGCTGAACCTGTGGTACATCGATCTCGACCATCCGACGCCGGTGCGGGTCGCGAACGTCCCCTACGAGGACTTCGGTCCGGCGGACTTCCAGGAGACGTGGTCGCCGGACAGCCGTTGGCTGGCGTTCACGACGGTGCTGCCGAGCTGGATTCACGCGATCGACGCCTATTCGCTCGAGACGCACACCGCGCATCGCCTCACCGACGGGATGAGCGACGCGCAGCACCCGGCCTTCGACAAGGGCGGGCAGTACCTGTATTTCACCGCCAGCACGAACACCGGACTCAACAGCGCCGGGCTCGACATGGAGAGCGACGAGCGCCCGACCAGCAGCAGCGTCTACGCGATCGTGTTGCGCCATGACGGCCCGGCACCGATCCCGTTGCAGACCGACGATGAGAAGGTCGAGACAGCGCCCGCGCCTGCGTCGTCACCGGCCGCAGCCGCCAAGCAGAGCGGGCCGCCGCGAGTGACGATCGACGTCGCCGGGCTCTCGCAGCGCACGGTCGCGCTCCCGATCCCGGACGCCAACTACGTCTCGCTGATGGCCGGCAAGGCAGGGCAGTTCTTCGTGGCCTCGGCGCCAATCGCTCAGGTCGATGAGGAGCCCACCTCACTCGACGTGTCGCGCTTCGACGTGACGGGTGCGAAGGTGACGCCGCTGGCGTCCGGGGTCTCCGGCCTGGCCATCTCCGCCGACGGCACCAAAATGTTGGTGCACGTGCGCACCAATTGGTACATCGCGCCGACCACCGACGCGTTCAAAGCGGGCACGCCGCTCGAGACGAGCGCGATGGAACTGGAGGTCGATCCGCACGCGGAGTGGGCGCAGATGTACCGCGAAGTCTGGCGGATCGAGCGCGAGTTCTTCTACGACCCGCATTATCACGGGCTGGACATATCCGCGGCGGAGCATCGCTTCGCCGAGTATCTGCCCGGCATCGCGGCGCGCGACGACCTCTCGTTCCTCTTCCGCGAGATGCTCAGTTATCTCTCGGTCGGGCACATGTTCGTCGGCGGCGGCGCGCAGCCGCCCAACGGACACGTCACCGTCGGTCTGCTCGGCGCCGACTACACGGTCGAGAACGACCGCTACCGTTTCGCCAAGATCTACAACGGCGAGAACTGGAACCCGGCCCTGCATGCGCCGCTCACGCAGCCCGGCGCCGACGTGCACGTCGGCGAGTATCTGCTCGCGGTCAACGGCCGCGACGTCCACGCCGACACCGAAATCTACGCCTACTTCGAAGAGACGGCCGGCAAGCAGACCACCCTGCGCGTCGGCCCCAACGCCGACGGCTCGGGGGCGCGCGACGTCACCGTCGTTCCGGTCGCGAGCGAAGCGGGTCTGCGTAATCTGGCGTGGATCGAGCACAACCGCGAGCTCGTCGACAAGCTCAGCGGTGGAAAGCTCGCGTACGTCTACATGCCCGACACCGAGTACCAGGGGTACACGAACTTCAACCGCTACTTCTTCTCGCAAGTCGGACGCGAAGGCGTCGTGCTCGACGAGCGCTTCAATCACGGCGGCCAGATCGCCGACTACGTGATCGACATCCTTTCACGCAAACCGATGGCGATCACGGTGCCGCGCGGCGGCAAGCCGAGCATCGATCCGCCGCTGGCGATCTACGGTCCGAAGGTCATGGTGATCAATCAGTTCTCGGGATCGGGCGGCGACGCGCTGCCGTGGTACTTCCGCAAGGCGGGGCTGGGGCCGCTGGTCGGCATCGGCGGCTATCCGCAGCTGATGGACGGCGGCAGCGTCACCGCACCGCGCATCGCAATCGGCGGGCTGCACGGCCAATGGGAAGTCGAGGGGCACGGCATCTCCCCCGACCTCGAGGTCTTCCAGGATCCCAAACTGGCGCGCGAAGGCCACGACCCGCAGCTCGAAGCGGCGATCGCGAAGGCGTTGGAGCTCCTGCGCGATCACCCGCTGCCGGAGTACCACGCGCCGCCGTACCCCGACCACCATCCGGTGCTGCCGCCCGAATAGGGCGGCAGCACTCTACGGCTGGAGGATCAGTTTGCCGGTCGTCGCGCGTGCTTCGAGGTCGCGGTGCGCTTGGGCGGCCTGGGCGAGCGGATAGCGCGCGCCGATACGTGCGTCGAGCTTCCCGCTCTTCACCAAGTCGAAGAGTTCGGTCGCGCGTGAAACCCGCTCGTCGCGGTGCGCGATGAAATCGCCCAGCGTCGGTCGGGTGAAGACGATCGATCCGGCGTTCATCAGCCGACGCGGATCGATCGGCGGTACCGGACCGCTGGCATTGCCGAAGACGACCAGCATCCCGCGCGGGCGCAGCACCTGCAAGCTGCGCTCCCACGTGTCCTTGCCGACCGAGTCGAAGGCGACGTCGACGCCGTGCGCGCCGACGATCCGCTCGGTGGCGGCGGCGAAGTCTTCCTCGGCATAGACGATCGTATGGTCGGCGCCTGCCGCCTGCGCGAGCGCCGCCTTCTCGTCGGTGCCGACGGTCGCGATCACGGTCGCACCGCGTGCCTTCGCGAGCTGCACGAGCAGCAAGCCGACGCCGCCGGCGGCGGCATGGATCAGCGCGACGTTCCCGTTGCGCAGCGGGAAGACGTCGGCGACCAGGTAGTGCGCGGTCATCCCTTGCAGCATCAGCGCGCAGGCGACGTCGTCGGCGACGCCTTCCGGCACCGCGACGACTTCGCGTGCCTCGACGGCGTTCAGCTCGGCATAGCCGCCGCCGGCACCGTTGGTGTACGCGACCCGGTCGCCGACGTGCAGATCGACGACGCCCTCGCCGACCGCTTCGACGACGCCCGCGCCTTCGCGCCCGGGGATCGCCGGCAGCTGGGCCGCGTAGAGGCCGGTGCGCAGGTAGACGTCGATGTAGTTGATGCCGGCCGCGCTCTGGCGGATCAGCACCTGTCCGGGGCCGGCCGAGGGGGCCGGAACCTCGGTGAAGTCGAGGACCTCAGGGCTACCGGTGTGGTCGATGCGTATTGCGTGCACGCTGTCTTCGACCGCGCAGGGACGACTGGGGTTCCGTCAGCGGCGGACGGGGGAGGCACCGCTGACCAAGCGCGTGCCCGACCACTTCTCGAACGGCTGGATGCGGCGGAACACCGAGAAGATGCCGACGACGATGCAGAAACTCACGACCAGCGAGACGTAGCGCCGGATTGCGCCGGCGAGCGTGACCCGCTCGTGGCGCTCGGTCGTCGTGACCCGCAGATCGGAGACCATCATCCCGAAGGTCTGTCCGACCAGGCCGACGAGCACGACCGCGTAGACGAAGAACGCCAGCCACGCGATGCCTTGGATGCCGCCGTTGTCGCCAATTGGTCCGACCGACCAGTGGAAGTGACTGTGGGGGGCGCTGGTCTGTGCCGGAGCGGGAACGGTCGACGAGGTCCCGAGCGCCGAGCACGTGCGTTCGATGTCACTGTCTCGCCGGGAGAGTGCCGCGGCGACGCACGCCTTGATCTGCTCGGCAGTGGCCGCTTTTGCGGGGACGACGACGTGGGCGGCGACCGGCGTCGCCGAGAGCGCCGGAGCCGGCGCGGCCGACGCGTTCGCCAGCAGCGAGGCGTGCGGCGAGGGCGACGGCGAGCTGTCGTCGTCCGAGTCGTCGCTGTCGGACGAAGAGCCGCTGTTCGAGGCGTCGTTGCTCACGTGTGTGGAGATGAGGGTACCGGCCGCGGGGACGATCGTCTGGATGACGACCAGGTCGATGAAGAATGCCCACGCGCGCCGCCAGAACCCGGCGTACACCGTTTCGCGCTGCGGTTCGGTGTACGGCTCGTGCGCGTTGTGGGCGAACCGTTCGGCCCAGCGCAGGTAGAGTGGGTCGCGCGCGAAGCGGTGCAACGCGGCGATGCGGTTGGTGGAGTACGGGTTGGCGCCGGTCCATTCACCCAGCCGCAGCGACGGTTCGGCGACCAGCTCGCGCAACTGCTCGGCGAACGCGGCCAAATCGATCTTGCGGCCGATGTGGCCGAACGAAGAGACCGCGATGGCGCGGATCGCCGTGTCGAGCGAGGCGCAGCAGAGCAGGCCGACCCGGTCGGCGGTGTACTCGATGCGCCGCAGCCAGGCGCCGAAGGCGGTCGCGACGACGGCGTTCTCGCGCCCGTTCGCGCTGAGCAGCGAGGTGTAGCGCGTGTGTCCGGACACGATGTGGCCCAGCTCGCGCCCGATCAAGAAGCGCAGCTCGTCGTCGGAGAAGAAGTCGATGTATTGGGCCGAGATGACGATCGCGTACGGATCGCCGATCCCGACCGCGACGCAGGGGACGAACGGGTCGTCGCGGATGAAGATGTGCGGCGTCGGCATGCGGAGCATCCGCGCGCAATCCTCGACGACTCGCAAGACGTGGGCGAATTGGCCTTCGTGGACGCGCAGGCCGCCGCCCAAGAGCCGTCCGCGCGCGAACGCGACGTAGAGCATCGCGACGACGAGCAGCAGCGCGAGCGTCTGCGGGGTGATCTGGTGCTGGAAGATCCAGCTCAGGATGACCAGGGTGATCGGGAGCGAGGCCAGCGTCAGGACGAACGTCATCCACTCGCCGGGGACCCGCAGCGATTCTGGTCCGGAGAAGGGCCTGATCGTCGGCGGGTGCACCCCTCGCGTCTCCTACTTGAGCATGAAGCCGGTTGCTTTGGCTTGGCGGTCGTAGGCGAACTTCCCGTTCTGCACCGAGTAGAAGTAGCAGTTCGGCGTGAGCGGGTCGCCCTCGGGGTTGAAGGTGAAGTTCCCGACGATCGTCTGGTACGGGCCGCCGGTCTGGAACGCGCGCAAGAGCGCGAGCCGATTCGAGGCGCCGGAGCGTTGCGCGGCCGCCTCGATCAACTGCACGGCGGCGTAGCCAAAGGCGGCGACCGGGCCGAGCGGGCCGACGTTGGCGGTATAGTCGCGCACCGCTTCCTGGGTGCTGGGCGCGAGCGGAAAATACGGCATGCTGGTCGAGACGATCATCCCGTTCGCCTCCTTGGCGTACGTGACGGTCGTCAGCGGATCGAAGAAGCCTTGGCTGGCCATGAACTTGCCCGTGTAGCCCTTGGCGATCAGCGCGGGCATCAGCGGCCCCATGTCTTGCACGTTGCCGCACAGCACGACGCAATCCGGTGCGTGCGTGATGACCACGTTCGCCGCATCGTCGTAGTTGGGATTGTCGAACGAGAATTTCGTCCCCGCCATGTTCACCTTGAGGGCCCCTGCGCGCTGCAAGAAGCCGGCCGCGACGGCGAGGCCGTAGTCGCCGTCTTGAGCGACGACGTGCGGCACCTTGTAGCCCTGGCGCGTGATCGCGTAATCGGCGAGGAAGCCGCCTTCGAGTGAATCGCGGGTCGGCAGCCGGAAGACGTTGCGATATCCCTGCGCGGTGATCGAGTCGTCGGTGACGGTCGGGACGATCAGCGGGCAATTTGCCTTCGAATAGACCGTGAGCGCATTGTAGGTGGGCGCGACACCGAGATGGCCGATCACCGCGATCGTGTTGGGATCACCGGTGGCGAAGCCCGCCTGGACGATCGCGTCGGCGATCGTATCGTGGTCGTCGAACACGTCGATCACCACGGCGGGCGCGAAGCCGGCGCGAAAGCGATTCAGCTCATCGCCCGCGCCTTCGGCGCCGGCCGCGAGTTGTTTGCCGAGCGCCGCGGCATTGCCCGATCGCGGCGAGACGACCGCGATGCGCACCGAGGCGGTGAAGAGCTGAACCTGCGCGATCTGCGTCGAGCCGGCGACACCGCCGATCCCGGCGAGGAAGGTCGAGCGGATCATCGCGTCACGTATGATGCCAGCGTCGTTGCCAGGAAAGCCACAGAAAAGGCCATGTTCGTGAGGAAGACACGATCGTTCAGCACGAAGACGTTATTCGCGAGCGCGATCAGTCGTTCTTCGTAGAACGTGACGCCGGCCGCGAGGGCGACGCCTGCATAGTAGAGCCAGCCGGCGTGCGCGAGATATCCGGCGCCCAGCAGTGCGAGCGTCATCGTGACGTGCAAGAGCACCGGCCACAGGCGCGCGTTGCGCACGCCGAAGCGCACCGGGAACGATCGCACGCCCAGGTTGACGTCCCAATCGAGATCCATCAGTGCGTAGAGGATGTCGAAGCCGGCGACCCAGACGGTGACGGCGAGGAACAGCAGCAGCGCGGGTGCGGTGATCGTGCCGGCGACCGCGACGTACGCGCCGAGCGGCGCGCACGCGTCGACGGCGCCCAGAACGAAGTGCACCGTCCAGGTGAAGCGCTTGCAGAGCGGATAGGCGATGACGCCGACCGCCGCGATCGGCAGCAGTTTCAGGCAGAGCGGGTTGAGCATGGCGGCGCTGAGGATCAACAGCGCGATGCCGGCGACGATGGCCCACAGCATCACCGATGCCGGCAGCGCGCCGCTCGCGACCGCGCGCTTTGCCGTGCGCGGCACCAGCTTGTCGAGATCGCGATCGAAATAGCGATTCGCGGCCATCGCCGCGGTGCGTGCGCCGACGACCGCCAGTGTGATCCACAGCAGTTGCCACCACGCCGGCAATCCGCGCGCCGCCATGACCGCGCCGACGTAGGCAAACGGCAACGCGAAGAGGGTGTGCTCGACGCGGATGTCGCGCAGGAAGAGTTTGACGGGGTTCACGCTGCTCTCACTCTTGGACCCGCGAGGAGCGGGGTGGGGTGTCGGTTGGGTTTGCCGGCGGTTCGGCCAACAGTCGCGCCAGTCGTTCGGATCCCTGACCGGACCACGCGTCCGGGGTTCCGCGCGCAGCGAGGTCGCCGATGCCGTACTCGGCCCAGCGGCGCGCGACCAGCTCGCGGGTCGCCGCATCGCTGCGGATCTCCGGCGGCCACTCGCGCGCGTAGCCTTCATCGCTGCGCTTCCGGGTCGCGTCGATGCCGAGTTTCGTCCCTTGCGCGAGCTCGTACGAGCCGGCGTGGTCGAGGTCGTCGACCGGGCCGGGCATCATGACCAGATCGCGCGCGGGATCGACGTTGTTGAACGCGTTCCACACGACCCCGCGCACGTCGTGGACGTCGACGTCGTGGTCGACGACGACGATGCAGCGCGTGAGCATCATCATGTGCCCCAGGCCCCAGAGCGCGTTCATCACTTTCTTCGCCTGACCCGGATACGATTTGCGCACCGCGACGATGACCAGGTTGTGAAAGCCGCCCTCGACCGGGAGGTTGTAGTCGACGATCTCCGGGACGACCATCTGCAGGAGCGGCAAGAAGATGCGTTCCGTCGCCTTGCCGAGCCACGCGTCTTCCATCGGCGGCTTGCCCACCACGGTGGCGCCCCAGATCGCATCGCGCCGGTGCGTGATCGCGGTGACGTGCAACGTCGGATAGAGATCGGCGTGGCTGTAGACGCCGGTATGGTCGCCGAACGGTCCCTCGACGCGCAGATCGTCGTTCTCGACCCAGCCTTCGATGACGAAGTCGGCGTCGGCCGGGACGTCGAGATCGACGGTCAGTGCTTTGGCGATGCGGATCGGCGCGCCGCGCAGGAAACCGGCGAAGGCAAGCTCGTCGACGATCGGCGGCAGCGGCGCGGTGGCGGCGTACGTCAGGGCCGGATCGCCGCCGACCGCGACCGCGACCGGAATCCGCGCGCCGGCCTTCGCCGCGTGCGCGCGGCCCTGCTTGTGACGCTGCCAATGCATCCCGGCGGTGCGCGCGTCGTAGATCTGCACGCGATACATGCCGACGTTGGGACGGCCGCTCTCGGGATCGCGGGTGAACACGAGCGGCAGCGTGATGAACGGACCACCGTCGAGCGGCCAGGTGGTGAGCACCGGCAGCGCGCCCAGATCCGGCGGATCCATCACGACCT
>JBEKAU010000034.1:0-11262 GCA_050015755.1 Vulcanimicrobiaceae bacterium
CGCTCGCGCGCCTCGCCGCGTTCGCGATCGACATCGTCCTGGTGGCCGGCGTCGTCACGATCTTGTGCTACATGCTGATCGCGATCAACCCGATTACTGGACTGCCGACCAACACGCAGGGTGGGTTCGATGCGACCCTCGCATTCGGCGTCGCCGTCGCGCTCGTGTACGTCTGGGTCGCGGAAGCATTTACCGGCACGACGATCGGCAAGCTGATGTTCGGGCTGCACGTCTATGCGCGCCGCTCGCGCGTCGTCGGTCTGCCGCGCGCGTTCGTGCGCAACCTCTTGCGCCCGCTGGACGCGCTGCTGATCGGCGGCATCCTCGCGCTGTTTCCGGGGCACCGGCGTCTCGGTGATTTCGCCGCCGGCACGATCGTCGCGCGCACGCCGCTACGCCGCTTCGGCCCGCTGCTGGGTCTGTTGCTGGCGGTTATCCTTGCCGGCGTCCCGTTCATCCTCAGCCCGACGCGCACGTTGGCGGGCATCTTCGCTTTCGCGCAATTCGTCCCACCGCTCGCCGTCCACGTCTGGCAACTCGCGAGCACCGCGGTGCATCAGCTGACCGGACGATAGCCTTGTCGCACGCGCGCAGCGCGTGATAGGGTCGGTGTGAGACCATGTCGCTCCACGAGATCGTTCTCCCCGAGACCAAACCCGAGACCGAGTGGATCCTCGGCCGCCCGGTGCAGAAGGTGAGCCCCTTCCGCATCCACGCGCGGCTGCAGCTTCGGCTGGGCGTCGCCCTCTATCCGTGGGCGGAAGGCCGCGGCGAGGTCGGCTCGGAGTGGCGCTTTCGCATCGCGCCGCCGCACGAGATTCGCCGCCCGCTGGTTCCGGATTTGGCCTACATCTCGTACGCGCGGTTAGAGGGACTGGAAGGCCACGACCTCGATGCGCCGCCGTGTCCGCCCGACGTCGCGTTCGAGATACTCTCGGCCGCCGATCGACCACGCCACGTCGCGCACAAGATTTCCGTCTACCTGGCGGCCGGCACGGCGCTCGTCGTCGTCGTCGAGCCGCGCGATCGCACCGTCCACCTGCACGATGCGTGCGGCGAGCGCATTCTGCGCGGCGACGACGTGCTGACGCACGATGCGTTGCCAAGCTTCGCGCTCGCGCTGCCGGAGCTGTTCGCGGCGGCGGACCCACCGCGACCTCCGGCGAACACTCCCCGATGATCGCCTCGTCGAAGGACCTCCAGAGCCTCCACGCGCGCTACGTTCTGACCCCCTGGTCCCCCTCGGGCGGTCCACCGCCGCCGGTGATCGTCCGCGGCGAGGGCATCTATCTCTACGATGCCGAGGGCAAGCGCTACGCGGACTTGACCGCGGGCCTGATCGCGGTCAATCTCGGCCACGGCTACCCGTCGGTGGTGCAGGCGATGCACGAGCAAGTCGACCGCCTGTGCTTCAGCCCGCCGAGCTGGTTCAACGACAAACGCGCCGAGCTGGGTGAGGCACTCAGTGCGATGGCGCCCTGGGGCAGCGAGGGCTGCCGTGCGTTCTTCACCGTCGGCGGTGCCGATGCGAACGAGGACGCGGTCAAGTTCGCGCGCACGCTGACCGGCCGCTCGAAGGTCTTCAGCGCCTACCGCTCGTTCCACGGTTCGGCGACCGGCGCGGCCACCCTGACCGGTGAGAACCGCCGCTGGTACAACGAACCCGGCAGCGTGATGACCGGCGTCGTCCACTTCTGGGCGCCGTATCCGTATCGCAGTCCGTTCTTCACAACCGATCCCGCCGAAGAGACGGCGCGGGCGCTCGCGCACCTGCGCGACACGATCGAAGCCGAGAACGCGAGCAGCATCGCCGCGATCCTGATCGAGAGCGTGGTCGGTTCCAACGGCGTCATCGTCTTCCCGCCCGGATACTTGGCCGGCGTGCGCGCGCTCTGCGACGAGTTCGGCATCGTCATGATCCTCGACGAGGTGATGACGGGCTTCGGGCGCACCGGTGCCGCCTTCGGTGCCGAGAAGTTCGGCGTTGTCCCCGATATGATCACGTTCGCCAAGGGCGTGACGTCCGGGTACGTGCCGCTGGGCGGCGTGCTCGTCCGCGAGTCGTTGGCGAAGGCGTTCGACGCGCGCCCGGTGCCGGGCGGCCACACCTACTCCGGTCATCCGCTAGCGATGGCGACGGGTCTCGCGGTGCTGCAGGCCTATCAGCGCGACGGCATCTTCGCGCGCAGCGCAGCGCTCGAAGGCAAGCTGCGCACACGGTTGGAGAAGCTGCGCGACAAGCACGAGATCATCGGCGACGTCCGCGGTGTCGGCGCGTTCTTCGCGCTCGAGTTCGTCAGCGATCGCGCGAAGCGCACCCCACTCGTGCCGTGGCAAGGCAAGAACGCCGGCATCATGCCGACGCTCTTCGCCGGCCTGGCCAAGCGCGGCGTCTTTGCCTGGGGCCGCTACGACGTCATGCACATCGGCCCGCCGCTCATCATCGAAGACGACCAGCTCGACGAAATCATGGTCGCCCTCGACGCCGCAATCGGCGAGCTAGCCGACGCCTACGCGAAGACGAAAACCTAGCCGAGCGACTCGCGCCGCGCACGCGGCGTCATGCCGCTATTTGGTGCTGTAGGCTTGCTGCCAGACGACGTGGGTCCAGGCGCCGGTTGGCGGATGCGTGATGACCGGTTTGCTCGAGCCGGCCAGCAGGACGCGCACGGTGCGATTGGCCGCGGCTTCGTCCAGGTAGCCGGGCTTCTGCGTTCCGACGAGCTTGGCGATTTCGCTCATCATGCGCGTTTGGTGCGCGGCGTTGAGCGCACCGGAGGTATCGGCCGCCATGAGGATGCTGACCGCTTCGGGTTGATGGCTGATCGCGTACTCCCACCCGCGCATCGACGCGCGCACGAAGCGAGCCAGTCGGTCCCGCGCGGCCGGATCGCTGATGCGGCTCTCGGTCGTGTACAGCCCGTCCTCGAGCGTGGCGACGCCCTCATCCTCGTACTTGAAGACGACGAGCTGCGCGGGCGTCATACCGGCCTCGATCAACTGCCAGTACTCGTTGTACGTCATGGTTGAGATGCAGGCGGCTTGCTTTTGCAAGAGCGGGTCGACGTTGAAGCCCTGCTTGAGCACGGTGACCCCGTTCGGGCCGCCAGTCGTGCTGTAGCCGAGCTTGCTCATCCACGATAAGAACGGGTACTCGTTGCCGGAAAACCACACGCCGAGCGTCTTGCCCTTGAAGTCGGCGGGGGTGCGAATCCCGCTGTCCTTGCGGCAGGTCAACTCCATGCCGGAACGCTGAAAGACTTGCGCGATGTTCACCTCCGGCACGCCCTTTTCGCGCGCCGAGAGCGCGGCGGGCATCCAATCGACGACGACGTCGGCGCCGCCGCCGGCGAGCACCTGCGAGGGATCGATGTCGGGTCCACCCGGCTTGATGGTCACATCGAGGCCGGCGTCCTTGTAGAAGCCCTTCGCTTGGGCGACGTAATAGCCGGCGAACTGGGCTTGCGTCACCCATTTGAGCTGAATGGTCACCTTGTCCGCGGCTTGGGCGCTCCCGCCAAGCAACGCGAACGCGAAGAGAATCATGGTCACGATCTTGCTCATCAGTGCATGTCTTTCTCAGTGCTGGACTGAAAGGCCGGGCGCCAAAAGGTGACGGAACGTTCGAGCCGTGCGATCCCGAAGAACAGCACCGACCCGGTGATCGCCGCGAGCAGCGCCTCCGCCCAGACGACGTCGAGGTCGAGTCGCGCGGCTTCGGTGGAGATGCGGAATCCCATGCCGACGGTCGGCGTCCCGAAGAACTCGGCAACGATCGCGCCGATGAGCGCGAGCGTCGTGTTGAGCTTGAGGGCGTTGAAGATGAACGGAAGCGCCGCCGGCAGCCGCAGTTTCTCCAACGTTTGCCGTCCGCTCGCGGTGTAGGACCGCATCAGATCGCGCTCCATCGCCCCGGGCGCCTCGAGGCCGGCGACCGTGTTGACGAGCATCGGGAAGAACGTCATGACCGCCGCGACGGCGGCCTTGGATTGCCAGTCGAAGCCGAACCACATCACCATGATCGGGGCGATGCCGACGATCGGCAACGCGCCGGTCAGCGAGGCGACGGGCAGAACGCCGCGGCGGAGAAACGGCGAGGCGTCGACGATCAGCGCGACGACGAAGCCGGCCCCCGAGCCGATCGCGAATCCGGGCAGCATCGATCGCACGACGGTCTGCATGAAGTCCGCACCCAGCGTCGGAATGTTCTGCGCAAAGGCCGCCGCGATCGCGCTGGGCGCGGGCAGCAAGATGCGCGGGATGTGGAACGCGATGCACGCGATCTCCCACAGCGCCAGGATGATGAAGCCGAACGTCAGCGGAGCGACGGCGGCGCGCATCTCTGAGGCGTCCGCCGCGCGAGCGCACCAGAACGGCGCGCGCCGTGTCCACCGCAATGACCGCGGCCACGGAGAGGAGCGATGCCATCGCGAGTGCCGCCCACAACTGCAGCGTTTGCCCGTAATACGACGCGCCGAGCAGTCGGGCGCCCAGGCCCGCCTGCGCCCCCGTCGGCAACTCCGCGACGATCGCGCCGACCACCGCCAGCGTCGCCGCGACCTTCAGCCCGGGAAACAAGTACGCCATCGACGCCGGCCAGCGGAGCCGCGCGAACGCGTCCCAGCTGCTCGCACAATAGGTGCGCAGCAGATCCAGTTGAATGCGCTCGGGTGAACGCAGCCCGGCGACCATCGAGGTGACGATCGGGAAGAAGCTCAGCCACGCCGCGATCAAGGCCTTGGGCACGAGCCCCGTCAGGCCGACGTTGCCCAACACGACGACGACCATCGGCGCCACCGCGAGCGCGGGCACGGTCTGACTCGCGATGATCCACGGCATGATCGAGCGGTCGAAGATGCGCACGTTGACGATGCCGATCGCAAGCGCGATCCCGAGCACGAACGCAAGCGCCAGGCCGACGAGCGCGCTCGAAGCGGTGACCGCCGCGTGGTAGATGAGGCTCCGCGGCGAGTTGATGGGCTGCAGAATACCCGTCAGCAGCGCTTCTGCGACTTGATGCGGTGCCGGCACGAGCGGCCGATCCAGCGCCATGGCGGCGCGGACGAGGGTGGCCGGGGCGGCGTCCGGGGCAGCCAGCGCCCGCGCTTGGGGCAGATCGGCAATGATCGCCGCCACGTACCACACGATGAGCAGCCCGCACACGACGACCAGGACCGGCAGCGTGCGCCGCACGACCTCAGCCATGCGCGGTTCCGGAATGGAGCGCGCGGCGAACCCGGCTGCTGATCGCACCGAAGGCCGCGGTCTCCCGAATCTCGAGCGGTCGCGGAGACTCCAAGTCGCAGTCGATCACGTCGACGATGCGACCGGGTTGCGGCGACATGACGACGATGCGGGTCGACAGATAGACCGCTTCGCGGATCGAGTGCGTCACGAACACGATCGTCATCCCGGTGCTGCGCCACAAGTCGTGCAAATGAAGATTCAGCCCGTCGCGCGTGATCTCGTCGAGTGCCCCGAACGGCTCGTCCATCAGCAAGAGCGAGGGCGAAAAGCTCAAGGCGCGGGCGATCGAGACGCGCTGCTGCATACCGCCGGAGAGCTGCCAGGGGAACTTTCGTGCCACGTCGGCCAAGCCGACGAGTTGCAGGTTGCGGCGTGCCAGCTCGCGCCGCTCGGCGCGCGGCACGTCCATGATCTCGAGCGGCAGCATGACGTTCGACTCGACGTTGCGCCACGGATAGAGTGCCGGCGCCTGAAAGACGTATCCGTAGGCGCGCTCACGGCGCGCCTGCTCCGCCGTCATCCCGTTCACCAGCAACGTCCCACCGGTGGGACGTTCCAGATCGGCGATGGCGCGGAGCAGCGTGGTCTTTCCGCACCCGGAGGGACCGATGAGCGAGACGAACTGACCGCGCAGAATCGTCAGATCGACGCCTTCGAGCGCGCGCGTGACCTCGGCGCCCGCGCCGAAGGTCAGCGACAGCCCGCTCGCGACCACCGCGACCGGATCCAGCTTAGGCTTCCACCAAACCGTCGTACGATTCGGGACGGCGGTCGCGGTAGAACTGCCACGTGTTGCGGACTTCTTCGATCAGATTGCGGTCCATATCGCCGATCACGACCTCGTCCTGATCGCGGGTCCCGATGGCGACGAACTGGCCGCGCGGATCGACCAGGTACGACTGGCCGTAGAACTCGCCCATGTTCCAGGGCGTCTCCCAACCGACGCGGTTGATCGCACCGACGTAGTAGCCGTTGGCGACGGCGTGCGCGGGCTGCTCGAGCTTCCACAGATATTCCGAGAGCCCGGCGACCGTCGCCGAAGGGTTGAAGACGATCTCGGCGCCGTTGAGGCCGAGCAGTCGCGCGCCCTCGGGGAAGTGCCGGTCGTAACAGATGTAGACGCCGATCTGCGCGTACTTCGTCTGGAACGTCGGGTAGCCGCTGTTGCCGGGGCGGAAGTAGTACTTCTCCCAGAAGCCGCACGGCGAAGGACCAGCGGCGACCTGCGGGATGTGGTGCTTGCGGTAGATCCCGAGCACGGTGCCGTCGGCGTCGATGACGACCGCGGTGTTGTAGTACACACCGCTGATCGTGCGCTCGTAGAGCGGGACGACCAGCGCGATGTCCAACTCGCGCGCGAGGTCTTGCATCAGGCGCGTCGTCGGACCGTCGGGGACGTGCTCGGTGGCCTCGTACCACTTGGGGTTCTGCTCGGTGCAGAAGTACGGTCCGTAGAAGAGCTCCTGCAGGCAGACGATCTGCGCGCCGCGCCCGGCAGCCTCGCGGATCATCCGCACGTGCTTCTCGATCGCGGCCTGCTTGTGCACCGCGACCGGCATCGCGCCGTCGGTGTCGTGGTGCGCCTGGATCAGGCCGATCTTCACGATGTCGCTCACTTGCCTACGTCCTTGCTTAGAGTTGCACGGGGCGGAAGGGGGCCGATTTCTGATGCGCGCCGTCGCCGGAGGCGCCCAGGAACTTCCCGTCGTCGACGATCTTCTTGCCGCGCAGGAAGACCTGACGCGGTCCGCCGGTGACGCGCATCCCCTCGAAGATGTTGTTGTCGACGCGCATGTGGTGCGTCTTCGCCGAGATCGTCCGCTCGGTGTTGGGATCCCAGATTACGATGTCGGCATCGCTGCCGACGGCGATCGTGCCCTTGCGCGGGAACAGGCCGAACAGCTTGGCCGGGTTCGTCGAGGCCAGCGCGACGAACTGGTTGAGCCCGATGACGCCCTTGTTGACGCCGTGCTCGAAGAGGATCGAGACGCGGTCTTCGATCGTCGGTGCACCGTTGGGGATCTTGGAGAAGTCGTTCTTCCCCAGCTCCTTCTGGCCACAGTTGTTGAACGAGCAGTGATCGGAGCCGAACGCGTGCAGCTCGCCGTTCTTGAGCTTCTTGATCAGCACTTGCTGGTCGTGCTTCTCGCGCAGCGGCGGCGACATGACGTAGTTGGCGCCTGCGAAGTCGGGCCGGTCGTAGTCGCTCACGTCGCACACGAGATACTGCGGGCAGGTCTCGCCGTAGATCGGCAGGCCGCGCTTGCGCCCGTCGCTGATCGCATCGGCCGCCATGGCGCTCGAGACGTGCACGACGTAGAGCGGTGCGCCGGCGACTTCCGCCAAGCGGATCGCACGCGAGGTCGCCTCGCTCTCGAGCTCGACGGGGCGGGTGAGCGCATGGTACTTCGGCGCGGTCTCGCCCTTCGCCAGCGCCTCTTTGACGGTCACCTCGATGACGTCGCCGTTCTCGGCGTGCACTTGCACCAGCCCGCCGTAGGTGGCGGCGGCACGCAGCACCTTGTAGATCGTCTCATCGTCGACTTGCAGGACGTGCTTGTAGGCCATGAAGACCTTGAACGAGTTGACGCCCTCGCGCGCGATCATGGTCGGGATCTCTTCGATCGTCTCGGGCCGGCCGTCGGCGATCGTGAGGTGGAACGCGTAGTCGATCGCGGCCTTGCCGTCGGCCTTGCCGTGCCAGGTCTTCACGGCGTTGGCGAGCGAGTCGCCTTTGGTGTGCAGGGCGAAATCGACGATCGTCGTCGTGCCGCCCATCGCCGCGCCGACCGTGCCGGTCGCGAAGTCGTCGGCCGTCGTCGTGCCGCCGAAGGGCATGTCCAGGTGCGTGTGCGGATCGATGAAGCCCGGGAAGACGTAGCACCCCGTGGCGTCGACCGTCTCGTGTCCGCTCGCGGAGAGCGACTGCGCGATGGCGGTGATGATCCCGTTCTCGATGAGGACGTCGGCGGGAAACTTGTCGGTCGCCGTGACGACCGTTCCGCCCCTTACGATGGTACCGATAGCCGTTCTCTCCAGGTGTGGGTGGAAGTGCCGGCGTCGACGCGCACCATGTCGATGCAATCGACGACCGGGCACACCATGCTGCACAGGTTACAGCCCACGCAGTGCTCTTCGTCGACGACGGGGGCGAGGCGCGGGTCCTCGGGCCGGTCGATGCACTGGTGCGCCGCATCTTCGCAGGCGATGTAGCATTTGTTGCAGCGGATGCAGGTCTCGGGATCGATCCGCGCCACGATCTTGTAGTCGAGGTTGAGGTCGTTCCAGTCGACGATCCGCGGGACGGTCTTGCCGACCAGCTCGGTCACCGAGCCCAAACCTTTGGCGTCCAGGTAGTTGGAAAGCCCGTCGATCATGTCGCCGACGATGCTGAAGCCGTGGTGCATCGCCGCTGTGCAGACCTGCACGTTGCTCGATCCGAGCAAGAGGAACTCGACCGCGTCGCGCCAGGTCGACACGCCCCCGATCCCCGAGATCGGGATCTGGACCTGCGCGTCGCGCGCGCACGAGGAGACCATGTTGAGCGCGATCGGCTTGACCGCCGGCCCGCAGTAGCCGCCGTGTGAGGAGAGGCCGTCGACGTGGGGGATCGGCTGCCAGGTGTCGACGTCGACGCCGATGATGCTGTTGATCGTGTTGATCATGCTGATCGCGTCGGCGCCGCCGCGTTTGGCAGCGCGCGCGGCGTAGCGCACGTCGGTGATGTTGGGCGTCAGCTTGACGATGACCGGGACGTGCGCGGCCTCTTTTGCCCAGCGTGTCACCATCTCGATCAGCTCCGGGTCTTGGCCGACCGCCGCGCCCTGGCCGCGTTCCGACATCCCGTGCGGACAGCCGAAGTTCAGTTCGAAGCCGTCGACCGCGACCTCTTCGCAGCGCCGGATCAGCTCGTGCCAGCTCTCGCGGGTGCATTCGGTCATCAGCGAGGCGACGATCGCGCGGTCGGGATACGCTGCTTTGCACTCGGCGATCTCGCGCAAGTTGACGTCCAGCGGCCGATCGGTGATCAGCTCGATGTTGTTCATCGCGGCCATCTTGTACGTGCCGATGTCGTAGCCGCCGAAACGCGAGGTGACGTTGACGATCGGCTCGAGCGCGAGCGTCTTCCACACCGCGCCGCCCCAGCCGGCGGCGAACGCGCGCATCACCTGATAACCGGAGTTGGTCGGCGGCGCGGAGGCGAGCCAGAACGGGTTTGGGGTCACGATTCCCGCTAGGTTGGAGGTCAGGTCAGCCATCAGAGCTCCTCGCGCAGCACGGCATCGATCGCGAGCGCCGCGTCCTTGCCGCGCTGCGCGGCCTCGACGACCATCGCATCGGTGCCGCCGGGCCGGAACATGACGTCGCCGGCCGCCCATACTTTCGGATTGCTGGTGCGCATGGTGCCGTCGACGGCGGCGACGCCGTGTTCGTGGATCACACCGAACGCATCGAGCAGCGGGATCAACCGCGTCTGCCCGATTGCCAGGATGACGGTGTCGACCGGGACGATCCGCTCGGTTCCGGGCAGCGGCCGCGCCGAGTCGTCGGGCGCGGTGTCGATCAGCGCGAGTCCGGTGACGCGCCCGTCCTCGACGACGACGCGCGTCGGCAGCGTGCGCGGGCGGAACTCGACGCCCTCGATCTTCGCGAATTCGATCTCGAAATCGTAGGCGGTCATCCGGCTCGCGCCGCGGCGGTAGTACATCGTCACCGACGAGGCGCCCAGCCGCGTCGAGCAGGTCGCCGCGTCGATCGCGGTGTTGCCGCCGCCGATGATCGCGATGCGGTCGCCGAACGGGTCGACGGTGCCGCCGGTCTTCGCCAAGCGGATGAAATCGAGCGCGTCCCAGACGCCGTCGACGTCCTCGCCTTCGATCCCCAGATCCGGCACGTCGCCCATCCCGCACGCGATCACGATCGCATCGTAGCTGCCGAGCAGCTCGTCGACGCCGATTCCTTCGCCGACCGCGACCCCGGTGCGGATCTCGACGCCCAGGGCGCGGACCTGTTCGGCCTCCCACAGCGGGATCTCGGCCGGTAACCGAAACGGGACGATGCCATAGGTGTCCAAGCCCCCCGGCGCGTCATCCTTTTCAAAGATGGTCACGGTGTGGCCGAGCCGCGCGAGGTCGCGGGCGGCCGAGAGGCCGGCCGGCCCGCTGCCGACGATCGCGACCGTCTTGCCGGTCGGGACGCCCGGGTGGAACAGGGCGACGTTCTCGGCGATCGCCCAATCGGTCGCGTAGCGCTGGAGGTCGCCGATGCGGATCGGGTTCTCGTCGGCGTGATAGACGCAGGCGCCTTCGCAGAGTTGACTGGTGGGCGCAGCTGGCGCCGACGGGGTTGGCTTCCATGATCGTGCGGGCGCTGCCGAGCAGATCGCCGGTCGCGATGCGGCCGATGAACCGCGGGATGTCGATCCCGGTCGGGCACGAGCGAATGCAGGGCGCGTCGTAGCAGCGCAAGCAGCGGTTGGCCTCGATCTGTACTTCGAGGGCGGAAAGGTGCTTGGCGATCGGCGGCCCGAGTCGCACGGGGGGAAAAGCCACAGGACCTCCGTCCGCAAACGGTTCGCGGTTCGCGTTCATTCACGGTCCCCGGTAGGCGCTCCCGGTTGTGGTCCCGTAGGGGCGATCCATGCGAGCCGTTCGAGTCCATGCGATCTCCCGCGAGGAGGGTCCGCAGCAGTTCCGCGTCGACGACGTCGACGATCCGACGCCCCGCCCGGGCGAGGCGCTGGTGAAGATTTCACGGGCGGCATTCAACCGACGTGACGTCTTCATCAGCCAAGGCCTTTATCCGAATATCCAATTGCCGTGCATCCTCGGCTCCGACGGCTGCGGCACCGTCGTCGGCTACGGGGACGACGCGAGCGGGCCGCCGGTGGGGACGCGCGTCGTCATCGACCCGACGCTCAACTGGGGGCCGGACGAACGCATTTGGCGGCGCGACGCGCAGGTGCTCGGGATGCCCCACCCCGGCACGATGGCCGAATTCATCGCGGTGCCGGCC